>CALETX010000411.1 GCA_937920455.1 uncultured bacterium | reverse complement strand
AAGACGAGGGGACAGGAGACGGCGATCGTAACGCGCACCGGTTCGGTTACCAATTATGAAGTGGACGCTGCCGGACATACGAATGTGCTAGTGCATCCCTTTACTGAGACTCTCACTGTCACCAATGAGGTCGAGGCTGGCGCGAAGCTGCGCAACAGGTTCGAAACAGGGGTTGAAGCTTCATACAGAGCTTTTGCAGTATGGGACGCAGGTGGCGTGTTCATGAGGCATGTCTTTGAGCCCTACGCAAACTATACTCTTGTTCCAGAACCTAATCTGACGGAGGAGGAAATCTATAAATTTGACGATATTGACAAACTCGGCGAAGAACACAAGGTCAAGCTTGGGGCCAGAAACAAGTGGCAGATCAAGGAGGGGGAACGGCCTGAGGATTTGGCCGACGTTGATATCTACACAACATTGCGTTTCCATAGGGAAGAAGGCGAGCCCCTCATACGCGATGTCACCGCTGAAGGCGAAATTACCCCGATTCCGGAAGTTTATATCAGGTTCGATGGCACTCTGAATGTGGATGATGGCGGTGTTGATGTTTTCAACATTCGCGGGGAATTGAAGCCCCAGACATGGCTTGAGGTTGGCGGCGAGTATCGGTTCCGCAAAGACGATGTGAGCCAGTTTTCACTCGATGGCACCGTCTCGCCCAATGCTGTCTGGGCCTTCAACGGGTACGGGCGATACAGCATAGATGAGGGCAGGCTGGAGGAGGTGGGCGGCTATGCGCAGAAGAGCCTTGATTGCCTTGCCTTCAGGCTTGGAGCGGGATATTTGCCAGGCTATACAACAGCGAAAGGCGTGGAGAGAGACGACGAGTTTCGCGTCATATTCGGCATGTGGCTGACGGCGTTTCCTCAGGGGAAAGTGATGGGCCGATACAGCAAATAGGAGATGGAGATCGCTGATGAGGAAGTACAGCAGAGTCTCTACGGCGTGTGAGTATCTTGTGACCGGCGGAGCAGGCTTCATTGGCTCCAACATTGTCAGGGTGCTTGTAGAGAGGGGATGCAAGGTAAGGGTGCTCGATAACCTTGCCACGGGGCGGATTGAGAACCTTGCAGGGTTAGAAGGGCGGATACATTTTGTGCGGGGGGATATCCGAGATGAGAACACTGCTCGCAAGGCAATGCGGAATATAAGGGTTGTCATACACGCAGCCGCTCTTCCGTCTGTGGTGCGGTCGGTCGAGGACCCCCTCACGTCAAACCAGGTGAACGCATGTGGGACCTTGCGCCTGCTCATTGCGGCGAGGGACGCCGGCGTTGAAAGATTCGTGTTTTCATCTTCTTCGTCGGTCTATGGCGGGAATCCAAAGCTTCCTAAACGGGAAGACATGTTGCCGGCGCCGCTTTCGCCCTATGCTGTCCAAAAGCTGACCAGCGAGCATTATTGCCGTGTGTTTCACAGCCTTTATGGCTTGAACACATTTTGTCTAAGATACTTCAATGTATATGGGCCCCGCCAGGATCCAACATCGCAATATGCGGCGGTTATACCGCGGTTTATTTCCGCGCTAAGGGCCGGACGCCGCCCCCTGATATACGGAGACGGACTGCAGACAAGGGATTTTACATTTGTGGATGATGTTGTGGCCGCCAATCTGAGATGCTGTGAGGTGGATGAGAAGGCGGCAGGAGGAGTGTTCAACATCGCTTGTGGTCGGCGAACATCGCTGCTGAAACTGCTTGATACCATCGCGGGGCTGATCGGCACCAGTGTGAAACCTCGGCACAAGGACCCGCGACCTGGTGATGTTCGCCATTCCCAGGCGGACGTTTCTCTGGCACGCCGTGTCCTTGGGTGGTCGGCCAAGACATCGCTTGAAGAGGGGCTGGAAAAAACGATCGAGTATTTCCGCTCTCTTTAGAGGAGAGGATTGTGAACGGAGGGCGATTTATGAAGCGCCCGTGGTCGCTCGACACTTGTGGACGCCTGTTGGCTTTGGTCCAATATGAGCTTACCGCTTCCTGGTGGCATCTTGCCGTGATCATTCCGACGCGGGAGGGGAACGTCAATTGTTTATGAATAAACCGGGCGAATCGGCAGACAATGGAAATGTCGAGGCGGGGAGGGACGCCCTGCTTTTTGGCTCTGATCCAACTTGTCGGATTGTGGCGGTGGAGCATGCGGAAGGGGCGCCGCAGGATGGGGATGTTATGGAGGTTTTTATCCGGAATGGTCCGGAGACGGAACGGCAGGCGGTGCCGTTTGAGCCGTTTCTGACGGCAAGGGCTGATGTCGCCGAAGAGTGTCCCGCCGTGATCAGCCGGGAAAGGCTTGACGGCGGCGGACCTCTTGACACCCTGTTGCGATTCCGATCATGGAAGGATGCGGAGAAGGCCAGGAAATGGCTGGCAGATCTGGCTAAAAAAAGAAAATGCGACAAGCGAGAGCTTTTTCTTTTCGTTAACGACCCGGTTCAACAGTACCTCCTGATGAGTGGAAGGACTCTGTTTCGTGGCATGGTGTTTGAAGACATTCGGCGAATGCAGGTTGACATAGAGTGTTTTACGACCGCCGGCTACGAGTTTTGCAACGCGGAGCGGCCTGGTGATCGGATCATAGCAATCGGGATGGCCGACAACTCTGGCTGGGTCGAGGTCTTATCCGGGGCGGACATGGAGGAGGCCGCTCTGATCTCGCAGTTTGTCGAAATCGTGAAAAAGCGAGATCCAGATGTGATAGAGGGCCACAACATATTCAATTTTGACCTCAGCTATCTCGCAGCTCGGGCAAAGATGCACGGAATAAAGCTGAAGATCGGCAGGGATGGCAGTGTGCCGGAAGTACGCGCAAGTCAGTTCTCGGCAGGTGAGAGAAAAATAGCCTACGAGCGGTTTGATGTGTTTGGACGCCATATAGTGGACACGCTCTTTTTGCTTCACGCCTACGATATTACGCACCGGTCATTGGATGGACTGGGGCTGAAAGAGGCGGCAGTGCACTTCGGTATTGCCGAGCCGGGACGTGTTTACATTGAAGGATCGCGGATATCGAGTGAATTCCAAACCAATCCGGCGCGGGTCATGGAATATGTGCGTCATGACGTAATTGAAACGCGTCGGCTGGCAGATGTATTGACGCGAAGCGCTTTTGCGCAGGCATCATTCCTGCCGTTCTCCTACCAAAATGTCTGCGTGAGGGGTAATGCAGCGAAGATAGACGCATTGTTACTGCGAGAGTATCTGAGGAGACGCCATTCCTTACCCGCTCCTTCTGCTCAAAGAGAGTTCGAAGGAGGTGCCGCGGACATCTTTGTTCGTGGCGTGGTGAAGAACGTGCATCACGCTGATGTACGGTCCCTGTATCCGTCGCTGATGCTGGCCCGGAAAATAGCTCCATCGTCGGACAAGCTGGGTGTTTTCCTGAAGCTGCTTGAGCATCTGAGGATGGTGCGGCTTGATGCCAGGGAGAAAATGGAAAATAGCCGCGATCCGGTTCAGAAACGTCATTACGACGCGCTTCAGACCGCTTTCAAAGTGCTAATAAACTCCTTCTATGGATACCTTGGCTTCGACCAAGGCACTTTCAGCGATTTCGACGCTGCTGAACGTGTTGCCGCAGAGGGGCGCGCCATTCTTTGCGCCATGATCGAAAAACTCCGGGCACTTGGCGCTATGCCGGTGGAAATGGACACGGATGGCATTTACTTCGTGCCGCCGCCTTTTCACAACGACGCTGCAAAGGCAAAATTCAGGGCTGATTTCGCATCGTCTCTTCCTTCTGGCATAGACATTGAATTCGACGGTGAATACGTTTCCATGTTCAGTTACAAGGTCAAGAATTACGCGCTGCTTTGTGCCGATGGAGAAATCATCATCAAAGGCGCTGCGCTCAAGTCGCGAGGCCTCGAGCCTTTCCAGCGATCGTTCCTGCGCGAACTTGTCCGCTTGAAACTGGAAGGCAGGGACGAAGAATTGCCCAGCCTTAAACAAGAATATGAAGATGCCATAAAAAGAAGGCGCTGGCCAATCACTGAGCTGGCGAAGACCGAGGTGTTGCAGGATTCTCCCGCTACGTATTCGGCGAAGGTGGCTAGGGACGGCCGGGCACGTAGCGCAGTGTACGAGTTGGCTCTGGCTTCAGGCCGCGAGTACAGAGCGGGGGATCAGATCTCGTACTATGTCACGGGTGACAAGAAAAACGTTGCAGTGCATGAAAAGGCCAGGCTGGTGAGCGAGTGGAATCCTGACAACCGTGACGAAAACGTTCCATATTATCTCGCCAAGCTCGATGCTCTTTACAAAAAGTTTGCGGTAACGGAAGCTAACGGAGATGGCGAACTGGATTTGCGGGAAACGGAGTGAGACCTTGACGGAAGGACTCGCTTCGCGGGGCGGCAACGTGAGGAATATGAACATGAGACGCTCGGAAGGCTTCACATTGCTGGAGTTGCTCGTGGTGGTCGTAATAATTACCATCCTGGCCACTATTGTTGGAGTAAAAGTTGCGCAGCGACCGGCGCAGGCGCGTGTAGCGGCGGCGAAGGCGCAGATCGCGAATTTCCGCACTGCCCTTCAGATGTATCGCATGGACAACGGCCGGCTGCCGACCGTTGAGCAGGGGTTGAAGGCTCTTTGTCAGAAGCCTGCCATAGCGCCGGTGCCGGAGCGCTATCCGGAAGGCGGTTATCTGGAATCGAGGAAGGTGCCACTTGATCCGTGGGGCAGAGAATATGTTTATATTGTCCCTGGACCTGATGGGGAGCCATACGAAATTATCAGCTATGGCGCGGATGGCGAGCCGGGAGGGGATGGGGAGGCCGCGGATATTTCGAGCGCGGCTCTTTAGATATCACTCTCGTTTGCCGCGAGGAGGCAGGATCAGCTGTCTGAGCGCCCGATGAAGATGGCCGTTGGAAGCGATGAAGCTGAGCCGATGGCCATCGAAAGATTCGAGGACCTCTGTCCGGCCTCCGGCTCGGCGGGCGATAAGCTCAGCTGCTGCTATGTCCCAAAGGTATATGCCGGTCTCGAAGTAGCCGTCTGCGCGTCCGCAGGCGACCTGGCATATATCCAGGGCGGCGGAACCGATTACGCGGGTTCTTTGCGCGGCCAGCGATATTCGCTCAAAGAACGCGAAAGGTGTTTTGCCGGGATGGGCGTTCTTGTCGAGTCCCGTAAGCACCACTGCCTTTTCGATGTTAGAAACAGCGGAGACGCTGATTCTGGCGCCGTTTAGGGTCGCGGGTGTTCGCGACCCTGCTGTGTAGAGTTCGCCGAGCAACGGAGCGTAAACTGCGCCAGCGACAGTCTCGTCCCGTAATCGTGCGGCCACAGAGCAACACCAAAACGGAAGGCCGTGGGAGAAATTTACCGTGCCGTCTATAGGGTCCACAATCCATAGCCATTGAGACCCTGTATTCTGGACAACGACCGATGTCGTTTCCTCACCGAGGACTGCATGATTGGGAAAGCGTCTGTGTATTACAGCGACGGCTCTCTCCTGACACTCAATATCGAGCTTCAGTTTGACGTCATGCTGAGAGATCGCTATTGCTTCAGATCGTCTGCGCCAGTTGCGGCGGGCATATTGGCCAGCGGCGATTGCTGCCTCCGTCGCGCACGAAAGGATTTCGTCTGGCGATTCCGACTTCATCACTGTGGAATTCGGGACGATGCTGCTGGTTCCTGCGATTCGGCAGTCTGCATCCGGGCGGTGTCCGAATCATCACGAAACCGCATCGAGACTATGCTTGACACGCCCTTCTCCTTCATCGTGACTCCATAGACAACGCGTGCCGATGCGGTGGTCTGGCGGTTATGAGTTATGATGACGAACTGAGACTGGTCCATGAAGCCCTTGAGCACGCTTACGAACCTTCCTATATTTGATTCATCAAGGGCCGCGTCAAGTTCGTCGAGGAGGCAGAAGGGGCTGGGTTTGATCATGTAGATTGCAAATAGAAGGGCTACGGCCGTGAGGGTTCTTTCGCCTCCGGAGAGCAACGAGACGTTCTGAAGCCGCTTGCCTGGGGGGCGTACGAGTATCTCTATGCCGCATTCGAGCATGTCCTGTTCGTTGACAAGCACGAGTTTTGCTGTTCCACCGTTGAAAAGTTTTGCGAACATTGTCTGGAAGTTGTCGTTAACCTGAGCGAAGGTTTTCGCGAACATTTCGGATGTGGTGGTGTCAATCTTTCGTATCAGATCCATTAGCTGTTGTTTTGATTTGGTCAGGTCACTCTCCTGTGCAGTAAGGAACGCATAACGTTCTTCGAGTTCTCTGTGTTCCTCTATAGCCACAAGGTTAACAGGTCCCATAGCTTCGAGCTTGGTCCGCAGTTCCGCGAGTTTGGCTTCGCATTCTTCCAGCGATGGACATGGTCCGTCCCATTGCGGGGTGGGCTCGGCAAGGAAGGCTTCCAGAGTGAGAGAGTAATCGGACAGAATGCGATCCAGGAGATTCTGGCGGCGCATACGGTCCTCGGTGATCCGGATATCCTGTTCGGCTTTCAGCGCGCGTTTTTCCTCGAGTGCGGCGCGTCTGGCTGAAAGGGTTTTTTCCAGACTTGCCAGTTCAGAGGCGCGAGTCTCGGCCGTGTGGCGAAGCTCTTCGGCGGCACTCTGCTTGTCGGCCAGGTCCTTCTTCCACTCGTCAAGCCGCGTTTCGATTTCAGCGATTTCCGCATTCAGTCTCCGAACGCTCTCCTCATAGGAAGCCACGCCTTTTTTACGCGCGTCAATTGCGGCTTCGATTTCGGAGATTCTGGCGGTTATGGCCTGGAGCTGAGCAGAAAGGTGCTCGCTTTTCTGAACCAGAGCTGCGTGGGCAAGCTGGCATTGAGTTGCTTCGCTCTGAAAACTTGTGTGGGCCTGCTCCAGTCTTTGCAGTTCCCGCAACATGGCTGCAATATCGGATGCAAGCTTTTCTCTCTGCTCGGCCAGATCCTTCATGCGTTGGCCGATGTTGTTTCTGTCAGCGGCGCCCGATTGATCCTGGGAGGCGAGGGACTTGATTTCCCATTCTATGGTATCGAGCTTTTCTTTTGCCGTCGCAGCGTCGCGGGCAACCATTCGTCGTTCTGCATCCCGTTGCGCCTTTGCTATTGCGGCATCTTGGTGGGCTTTAGAAGCCTCCGCGAGGCGCGCCTCTGCGGCTGCGGCAGTTGCGGCCGCGTTTCTGCTGGCAGCATCCAGAGAAGAGATCTTATTTCTGACGGCGTCGAGCTCGGCGGAGATACGGTCAATCTGATGAGACCGGCTGACTGGGTTGGACTGGGCGGAACCTGGCATCCAGAATTCCATAAGACCGTCGCTTTTCGCCAGCGCTCCGGTTCGTGTGACCACGGCGAAGTTCTGCGGTAGGGGCGTCGGTATGTCGGCGACGGAATCTGCTATCAGGAAGTTCCCGAGAATCCTCTGAACTAAAGGTCGTACTGTTTCATCGCATTCAACGATATCAGCGAGTGATGTCAGGCCAGAGGGAGCATTTGGCGGAGGGGGAGATTCAGCTTGCACAGTAATAAGCCGGGCCGGACCCTTCGGGTTGTTTTCCAGAAATGACAGCGCTGCGCGGCCATCAGTTTCGCTGGCGACGAGGACAGCATCCAGATATGCCCGGAGGGCTGTTTCCAAGGCAGTCTGATATTCGCATGGCGCCCTTATTCTGTCCGCCAGGCTGCCCAGCAGATTCTTGCCAGGCGTGAGCGCAGGACATGAACCGGACAGCAGCGCCTGGGCACCCTGCGGGAAATCCGACGAAGGATCCTCGGAGGAAATCATTTCCAGTCTGGCCGCAAGAGAAGCTTCCGCGGAGCGTGCGGCCTCGATGGCAGAGCGGCATTCGTTCAGAGATTGGCTGGCTTCGTTAGCTTCCTCGCGGGCTCTGGCAAGGCATTCGGCTTTCGCCGACTCCTCGGCATCCGCTGCCGCTGCCGCGGCATCGCTTTCGGCCAGTTTCCTCTCAAGATCGGCGACATGGCGTGCTATTTGGCTTCTCTCGGCAAGAAGTCTTTCCCTTGCAATTTCGGCTTTTCTCTGTCTTGACTCCAATTCCACAAGCTGGTTCTGAAGCTTGGCGTACATGCTGTCCACTTCAACCTGTTCGGCGCGCAAGGAGTGAATTGCCGCCCGTGTTTCCTCAACTCTCCGGCGGTGATCTTCAAGGACGGCCAAAGCTTCATTCATCTTTTTTTCGGCCTCAAGTTTGTCGGCAGTGATGTGCCGAAGGGCCGCCGATGTCTCATCCAGTTCTCGCTTCTTGTCGAGAAGTTGCGCGCGATGCGACTCGATTTCTGCCTCGTCGCGTTTTGCCCAAGCCTGATGTTCCTCGATGCGCTGGCGATTTGTACGGATCATGTCAACGCCATGGTCCAGTCTGTTTTGGGCGCGGGTGGCAGCCTCGACGGCCGCGCTTATTTCACGCTGGATTTGCAAGAGAGCGGAACGCATATCAGATGTTTGTTTTTCGGCGATTGCGACGTCATCTTGGGCGGCAC
>CALETX010000410.1 GCA_937920455.1 uncultured bacterium | reverse complement strand
TGAGCCCAAAACCGACCTCGAAAAGAAAGTAGAGTCCCTCCCATCGCGCGAAGAACTGCCCAAGGATACGTCGGTCACTCTTGATCTTGACCGCTGAGGAGGCTAATGGTGGGTGGCCAGCGCCAGCAAAAAATCCCCAAGTGGTTTGCAAGGCCTTTTCTTGCAGTTGCCGAGGTTTTTGACGCCCTGGACCGTCGGCTTATGTCCTTGTGGGACCGATTGGCCAGACTTGTCATCTCTGCCTTGCAGCGCACCTGGATTCGGGCCGCGCCGCATGTTATACGAATACTTTGTCTTCTGAAGCGGATCGGGCAATCGCTCTTGGGCCGAGCCGACGCGGTATGGCGCTTCGTTGCCGCCAGAACGCCGCTTTCGTGCGTTACAGGCATTGTGGCGGCTTGTTCATCTATCATTTCCACTGTGGTCATGTGGTATGGGCCCAGAGCCATCCTCGTATTCGTGATTGGCCTGCTCGCCGAGGATACGCCAGCTCTCAAGCACACAGCGGCGCCTGCCATGGTTCCAGCCATAGTCCAGCTTGCGATAATCTGCTCTTTCCTTTCCGCAATCGCGTCATTGGCCGCATTCGCAAGAACACGCCTCTCGCTCTGGATACTCAAGGCGGCAGCGAGCGGGTTCGCCGTGCTTACCGCGCTGACTCTATATACGGCATGGTCGGTTCCGGGAGAGCTGACCAGAGCCGATTCTACGCTCTTTCCATCCGAAACCCGAAACGAGATGTTGGTGCAGGGCACATGGAGGCTTGTACCGGCGATTGTTGTCGCCGCTGTTTTTCTTTTTCTTCTCATCCTGCGCGCAACTGCTGAGTTCTATGGCGACTCTAAGCGCGCCTCTGCGCCCGGGCTTGGCGACCGCATCTGGGATAACCTCCGCTCGCACGGGCGCGACCCGGCTTACAGAAAGTCTCTTTATCATTCCGCTCTGCTCCATTTCTTTGTAATCGTGATTCTTCCGTTCATGCTCCTGTGGTGGGGTTGCCCAATGAAGCCATACGGCGTTCCGAAAGGCACAGGAACTCCGGTGCTGGAAATGGTCAGAATCAAGAAGATAAAGATCAAACAGCCGAAGAAATATGTGCTGAGCCTGAACACCGCCATTTCTTTTTACGTGCCGAAAATAGATGAGAGCCAGGTGTTCGAGGAAGTGGACAAACTTACCGAGAACGTCTACGAAGTTCAGCAGACTCAGAAAGGGAGCGGCCTTGGCGCCGGCGGACCCGGACCGGGCGGCTGGCCGCATGGCATGGACAAGGCCCAGGTCCGGTTCATCCGTCTTGAATACGACGGCGGCGACTGGGATCAGGACATGGGTTATGGGTCTGACTACAACATGCTCCTGAAGTTCAGGGAATACACAAAATTCAACATCGCACCAAAAACTGAGTCTATACGTATTCCTCAACTCCTGAGATTCCCTAAAAAGCGCGCGCCGCCTTTTGTGTACATCACTGGCGGACTTAGAGGAAGCATTGGCGTGAGCCACGCCGAATGCAAGGTTCTCAGGAAATACTGCATTGACATGGGCGGTATGATATTCGCGGATAACGGTGGCGGGAATTTCGACCAGAGTTTCCGCGCCCTGATGAGACGCACCTTTCCTGAACTTCCGCTTGTGGAAATCCCCTATGACGATGTGATATTCCAGCGACCGTTCTACTTCCCCTCAGGTGCCCCGCCCCTATGGCACCACTCTGGCAATCAGGCGATGGGAATCAAATACAACGGAAGATGGCTGGTGTTCTACCACCAGGGCGATATAAATGACGCGTGGAAGGACGGTCACTCAGGCGCTTCGGAACACCTTGCGGAACAGGCATATAAGCTTGGGGTAAACATCATAAACTACGCTTTCAACCAGTATATGCAGATCAACTACGGCGACCAGTAATCTCGTCGGCCACATCCTGGAAAAGGGACGTCATGTCGGCGATTGTACGGCTGATGTGAAACTTTTCGGCGATCCGGCGCGCAGCTTCCCGCCCCAGCCGCTCTCTAAGGGAAGAATCCTTTGCCAGAGCCGGAATGGCAGAGGCGATTGCGGCAGGGTCACGAGGGGGAACCACAATGCCGGAAACGTTGTGTTCCACCAACTCTGGCATTCCACCGACATTTGTCACTATCGGCGGCACTCCCGCAGCCATGGCCTCGATCACAGCGCGAGGGAAGCCCTCTCGCTCGATGGATGGCATGACAAAAAGATGTGCGGCCTTCGAGATCGCAGTCGCGTCGCTTCTGTACCCAAGCCAGATGCATCGTTCTTTGACGCCTGGCAGATTCATCATCCTCTGGACACGCCTGTCGCGATTCTCTCCCACAAGAACCAACCTCACAGGCAAATCGGCCGGAATCAGAAGGAGCGACTTCAGGAGTATATCTACGCCTTTTACCGGCCGTATGTTGCCGGTGAAACAAACTACAAACGAGCCAGGCGGAACACCCAATGAGCCAAGGTCCGCGGCCTTTTCGCGAGCGTACCATTCAGGGTCATGGCCCTTGTAAATGGTGACCAGCCTTTTCGCAGGAAGACTGAAACCCAGAAGGTATTCTCGAACAGCCTCCGACACGCATACGATTCGGCAGACTCGCGGATTAAGGTAAGTCAACCAACTGGCCGGGTCGAGCCGGCTGATGTGTCCAACCGTTCCCCGGTACCCTATGATGCCGGTAGAAATTCCGATAGAAGCCAGGAGTGAAACGGAAAGCGTGCTGTTGCGTGGGGCATAGACGATTTCGTATCTTTCTGCTGCCAGCCGGTGGCGCAGGCGGCGAACTGCCGGAAGGTCGAGCCGGTGGCGAATGCGCATTTCTTCCACATGCACACCGTGGTTGCGCAGGGATTCTATGTCTCTTGCGCCCGGCGAACATATGACTTCCACGCCTATTCCGGCATCGGCAAGCCCTTTGTAAAGCGCGATTTCCGAGCGATCGTTGTATGTTGTTACAATCAGAGCCCTCATGGCGGCATTGTTTGGTTTATGCCATACTAATGGTTTCCCCGCAAACAGGTTTAGGCAGCCACAGGCAGGGAGCAACATGACGGCCAAGTAGGTTGTGGTACCATTCCGGCCGCTCCTCGATCAAACAACGTCCTCCTTGGGCATTGCTCTTGCCTTGTGCGGCGTATCTCCGAGTGAACTCCCCGATGACTTTCACGAAACCTTCAACCTGCATGCCGACGCCCAGTGCGGTGTTCGTATTTATCCCATTCGCCCTGAAGTATTCCTACATCCACAATGTAGTTTCTCTTGCCATTTGATTCGCTGATTGAACGTGATTTGTAATCTGTGTGACTGAGCCGTTCGTAGCCATCGCTGAATCGGTCTGCCGGGCCAATCCATATGTAATGCTGGTGACAATGCTCAACCCTCCAGAAGACCATTTCTTCATATTTCCATATCCCATCACAGCCTATACCCATCTGCGATGGCGTGCCTGTGATGTCTCAGACGCTAC
>CALETX010000409.1 GCA_937920455.1 uncultured bacterium | reverse complement strand
CAAGGCTGCTTCCACCTCAAATCGAATCTGCAGTTCCAGCTTCCGAAAACGCTCCCGCGCTCCAAGCAGACGTGCCTTCTGCTCCGCCACCTTCGCAGCCGTAAGCCGCCCGTCAAAAATGGGCATCTCAACCACCAGTCCGCCGCGGCCAACATCCGTCCAATCATCGCCGCCCTCCGGCTGATCGGTGGGATCCGGCATCCAGCGCTCGGCATACGAAGCCTGAACGGTCACTGTTGGCAGGTAGCCAGATCTCGCAGCGCTGACAGCGGCCTCCGCCGCAAACACCGCAGCCCGCGCCGCGCGGTAGTCCGCGCGTTGTCCAAGCGCCTTCTGAACGCAATCCGCGGCATTTGTGCAGACAACTATGTCACGCTTCCCCAGCTCACCACGAACCTCCGGCACGACGGCACCCCTCGCGCCAAGCAAGGCCGCCAACGCGAGCTGCTGAATAGTGCGATTGCTCCGCTCCCTGACCACTCGCTCATGCAGCTCTGCGCGCCGCACATTCACACGCAACAAGTCCACTCGCGCCGCCTTTTCCGCATCAACCAGCGCCTGAACGCTGCGCTGTTGCTCCTCCATAGCTTGTACGCCGGCTTCCAGTGACCGCAATACCTCGGCCTGAGCCAACAACCCATAAAACGTGGCGGTCACCTGATAGGCCAACATTTCACGCGTCCGCGTCAACTGTGCCATCGCCGCTTCGCGGCTCCATTTTGACGATGCGACCTCGGCCGATACGCGCCCGCCCGCGTACAACGGCAAAGTTGCCGCCACTTCAGCCCCCATAATCTCAGGTCCAAACACTCCAGGTTCGCCATTTCGCGTTGCCGGCAATAGTCGCTGGTCTTCAGTCCAGTAGTCGTACACAGCCCTGGCTTTCAGAAATGGAAGGTTGCCGGCGCGCGCAGTCCGCACACGAGCTTCAGCCTCCGCAAGACGGCTTTGCGCCTCTGCAATGTCTGGATTTTGCTCAAGAGCCATCTCAATAGCTTCCTCAAGGGTGAGCCGAAGAGAAGAATCCTCCTGGCCTGACAGTTCCAGAACCGCCGCGCTCAAAAGAATCAAAAACAACATCAGTCCCAACAGCCGTCTCATGACATGATTGCTCCAAACACGATCCCTGTTATCGTCGCCATGCCGACAACCAGGCCAATGAACGTTAACGTCTTTCGCGGGCCGAGAATGGAGTTGATCACCAGCATGTTCGGCAGCGAAAGCGCCGGACCGGCCAGCAAAAGCGCCAGCGCCGGCCCCTGCCCCATGCCGCTGTCGAGCAGACCCCTAAGAATGGGCACTTCAGTCAGTGTGGCAAAGTACATCAAAGCTCCGGTCACCGATGCAAACAGATTGGTCCAGACAGGCCAGATGATAGCAAGCCATCCAGGCACCGACTCTCCTTCTCCTCCCAGCAGAGAAACCACAGCGGAAGGCGAATCGCCAACCAGCGCCTGAATCCAGATGTTCGGAACGATGCCGGCGTCCTTCCCCTCCGGACTGCCCAGAAAGAATCCCGCAGCCAACACCCCTCCAAACAGCAGTGGCAAAATCTGCTTGGCGAATCCCCACGTCTGATCGCGCCAATCCTTCAGTTCCCCGCCGGCAACTGTCGTCAGAACCGCCAACGCTGCTGAACCTGCGGTGAAGCTGAACACAGGATGCTCAGGAAATATGACTGCCAACACCAGCGACGGAACTGCCGACAGAACAACCCAGCCCACCTTAACCCTGAAGAATCGCCACAGGCAGACTCCCAGCAACACGCCGAAAAGCGCTGTCACGAGCCACTTCACCTTGAAAATCGAGTACCACAAACCTGCCGTTTCCAGCGGACGCCCCCAGTTGGCAAACACAAGGATGCCAACCATCGAGAAGAAATAAAGCGCCACATGCCAGAGCGGACGATTTCCCTTTTCTTCCTCTCCCAGGTACACCTCCTGCGCCTGCGATGCCTTGGCTGTCTCTTCTTTTAGGAAAATAACGTGCATAAGCAGACCTATGATTACGCTGAAACCAACCGCGGCAACGGCCCTCGACAGGCCCAGTTGCCAGCCCAGCACTCTCGCTGTCAGAACAATAGCCAACACGTTGATCGCCGGCCCGGAGTACAAGAACGCGACTGCAGGACCAAGCCCCGCGCCCCGCATGTAGATGCCCCCAAAAAGCGGCAGAACTGTGCAGGAACATACCGCAAGAATAGTTCCGGACACCGACGCAACGGAATAGGACAGCCACTTCGGCGCTTTGGGCCCAAAATATTTCATCACCGCATTCTGACTCACAAAGACGCCAATGGCTCCGGCAATGAAGAATGCCGGCACGAGACACAGCAGAACGTGTTCACGCGCATACCACTTGGCCAGCTTGAAAGCCTCGATGATAGCGCCCTGAAATCTTTGGCCCTCCACAGGCAGATAGTACACAACACAAAAAAATACTAGCAACCACAGCAGAATCTTCAGTTCTTTCCTGTTCCCCTCGTCCATGGCTCCATACCTCTCTGCAAAAAAAACGCCTTCTTCCTACACTGCCTGAGAGTTCAACCGGCCCTCATGCGTCGCCCATAATCCGCTGGTATATCGTTGACCGCCATTTCAGCCCTGCTCAACGCCCCTCACTCCCCTGACTTGCCATTTGTCTCCAATTGCTTGATGCGCATAGCGCAATCGAGAATCCGTAGAACACTCGGCTTTTCCAACTTCAAGAAGCAACGGACCCCTTCTCGTCTCTCGCTTACTATTCCACATTTTTTCAGCACAGCAACATGCCGCGAAAGTGTGGACTTGTTCATTGGACATAAAGGCATCAGTTGACACAAACACGGCTCGCCATTGCGCAACTCCTCCACTATTTTCAAGCGCACCGGGTTTGCCAGCGCTTTGAATATTCGCGCAATATTCTTAAGCTCCTGATCAGTCATGCCGGATAGACTAATCCATTGTTGCATATTTATGCAACTATAATTTTCTTTTCCCAAGCTCTTCGCAGGAACACGGCGCTACGCCGGCATTATCATCACCGCCGTCAGTCCATCGGCCTGTTTGGAACCCGACCCTCCAATTTGCCACGTTGAACAAATCGCGTCATCTGGAGGGACGCCTTCCACGCCGAC
>CALETX010000408.1 GCA_937920455.1 uncultured bacterium | reverse complement strand
GCTGAGCGCAAGGAAGGGTATGGCTGGCGGTTTCTTCCTGTTGCCAAAACACCCGAAGCTTTCGACGAAATCTATCGGTTCCGTCTTGCGATCGAACCGGCAGCGATGCTTGAGCCATCTTTTGAGCTCGATCGCAAGGTCATCAGCGAACAGCGCCGTATCCAGGAAGGGATGTTGGATATGGATCACGCCAGCGTTCCGCCCGAGGCGCTTCTTGAGAACGGATCGTTGTTCCATGAAGAACTGATCAAGCTCTCAGGCAATCCGTTTTTCCTGATGGCCCTGAAACGGGTCAACCAAATGCGTCGGCTTATGGAGTATCGCGCTGAAATCAATGTCGACCGACTGGTCGAACAATGCACTGAACATCTTGAAATCTTGGCTCTGGTCGAACGCGGTGAGCTTCCGGATGCGTCGTACAAACTGCGTCAGCATCTCAGTGGGGCGTTAAAACGCAAATCACCTATCGCGTGGAACTGGGCTGAAGGCCGTAGTGGCTCCGATATTTGAACGATAAGAAAGAAGGATCGGAGCGTGGTTCAATCACTGGCGCTTGTCGCCCATGGCGGTAAAAAAGATCAAATGGTGGCATGGGCGACAGGCCACCTCGATCAGCTCACTGGGCTGACGCTCTTTCTTTGCGACGGGAACAACGGGCGCGCGTTTGGTGGAAGCGACTGGGCTCGACATAGAGGCGCTCAAAAGCGGGCCGCTCGGGGGTGACGCTCAGATCGGCGCCATGATTGCCGAAAGCCGGCTGGATGCGCTGATCTTCTTTATCAATCCACTGACTGCGATGCCGCATCATGTTGATGTTAAATCGCTTCTGAGACTCGGCATTCACTACAATACGGTGCTGGCAACCAACGAGGCGACTGCAACGCTGTTGGTCCGGGGCTTCAATCAGTCTGACTGACGCTTGCCACTACCTCACGTGAGTTGCGCTTTGCTCACCAAAACGCCGTCCGCATCGGCGTAGAGCCATTCGCCGGGTTCGAGCTTCGCGCCGCCGATATGAATGGGGACACCCACCTTGCCCCAGCCGTCCTTTGCGCTTTTGACGGGAGATGTCGCAAGCGCGCAAACCATGATCTGCATCTGGTCAATTTCAGCGCTGTCCCGGATCGCAGCATTCAGAACCATGCCGGCCCAGCCGTTCTGGATTGCAAGGTCGGCCAGCATATCGCCGAGAAGTGCGATGCGGGTGGAGTCGCCGCCATCGACGACCAGTATGCGACCATTGCCCGGCGTCTCCAGCTCCTTGCGGACAAGTGTATTGTCCTCGAAACATTTCACCGTCTGCACCGGACCCGCCATGCAAGCCTTCTGGCCGAACATTTGGAAAGGCAGGTGAACAAGCGACAAGTCATCGGCGTGGTCGTCTATCAGATCGGCGGTTTTCATTGGATCACATCCCCTTATAGGTTTCGCGTAGGTCGGTGACCTCGGCGTCTGACAGATAATTTACCTCGATCCCGCGCAAAGCGACAATGAGCTTCGCCGTTTCTTCCAATTCTTCCGCGGCCGCAACGGCCGAGAACAGATCCTTGCCGGCAACGACCGGTCCGTGATTGGCGAGCAGGATGCCAGCGGCAGAGCCATTCAGGGCACGGATGAGATCGCCGGATTTAGGATCGCCCGGCTTTATGTATGGTACACGCTTGACCGTCCCCACACGCATCACGACATAGGGTGTGATCGGCGGGATGCAGTCCTCGGGATCGACGTCCTTCATGCAGGACAGCGCCGTGGCCCATGTGGAATGAAGATGCACGACGGCGCCAGTTTGCGGGCGCGTTTCGTACAGCGCCTGGTGCAAAAACACTTCCTTGCTCGGCCGGTCGCCAGAGACATGGCGGCCGCTCCGGTCCAACTTGGCGATCCGGTCCGGCTCCACATCGCCGAGCCTGCAATTAGTCGGTGTCATGAGCATCCCGTCTTCCACGCAGACGGACACATTGCCCGCGGTGCCGACGCTGAAGCCACGCTCAAAGAGCGAGACACAGAGCTGCGCCATCTCTTCGCGTATCTGCTGTTCGTTCATCAAGAAGCTTCCCCCATCATCCGCAGGGCCTTGGAGAAGAAGTCCGTGGCACCGAAATTGCCCGATTTGAGAGCAAGGGCTACCTGGGGTTCTGACGGGCAGGACAGAATGGGGACGCCGGGATCGATCTCCGGCCCGACCAGCAGGGCGTCGGATTTCAGGTGTGCAGTCACGGCCTGTGCGACCGCGCCTGACGTTTCGCCACCGGCGATGACAAGACGGCGGTAGCCCCGGTCAAGAAGCTGGCGCGCGGTATCGGCAAACAGCTGATCAAGATGGGCGGCAATCCGTTCGCGACCGAATTTTTCCTGCGCCGCGCTAACCTCCGCCGGGCTTCCCGACGAATAGACGAGGGGCGTGTCGTGGCTGTTGCTCTCAATGAAGTCCACCAAGGTTTGAGCTGTCACGTCGCCTGCCATCACAGCTGCTACATCGATTGCAAAAACCGGATGATCTTTCGCATGGTGTTCAATCTGCGCACGTGTCGCCCCTGAGCAGGATCCAGCGACGATCGCGCCGGGGCCGACTGCGGGCTCAAAACCTGCCGCTCCTCCCTTAGCAAGGCCGCTTTCAATGAGATTGCAGGGAAGTCCCATGGCGATGCCCGAGCCGCCGACCATCAGAGGCGCGTCGTGCAGGATCGCGCCGAGCGTGAGGAGATCCTCGTCAGCCAGCGCATCGGCAATGACAAAGGCGAGACCGGCTCCGCCCTGTTCCACGATATGCTTTCGCGCACGATCAACACCGCCGCGCACCTGAGCGATCGGCAGATGTTCCACCTGCAATTTTGTCTGCATCTTCAACCAGCGTCTTATGTCGGGATCGGTCATCGGCGTCAGCGGATGGGACTGCATGCCGGATTCGCTCAGCAGTTTGTCAAAGACAAAAAGGTGCCCTTGATAAAGGGTCCGACCGGCAGCGGGGAAGGCTGGACAAACGACAACTCTTTCGGCGCCCATCGCTTCGGCCAGAGCCTCGGCCACCGGCCCGATATTGCCTTTGGGTGTTGAATCAAAAGTCGAGCAGACCTTGAAAATGATCTGGGTACAGCCCTGTGCCTTCAGCCATTCGAGGGCCTGGAGACTGTCCTGAACCGCATCGGCCAGCGGTGCTGTGCGACTTTTGAGGGCAATGATGCCGGCTTCGATGTCAGCGGCTGCATCGGCAGACGGCACGCCAGAATATTGGGCGGTTCTCAGGCCACCCAGCGGCGGCACGCCCTTGACGAGGGTGTTGGCGATGTCGCTCGCGCCGGTGAAATCGTCCGCAATCACACCGATCAACATGGCGATGACTTTCCTTCGATCCGGCGACGCATTTCCAGGATGGCCGACTGTGGACTGGTTTCAACCGGGGTTTGGGTACGCTCTCTTAATTGGAAAGCGGCACTGGCCATAGAGAACTGCGCGAGCAGAATGGCGTCATAACCCTTAAGAGCTGCTCCGCACTCGGCGATAAGCTGATCATGTGTGGCCACGTCGCCCGCCTGCTTTGCAGAAAGCGCACCTTCGCAGAGCTGGCTTTCGATCTGTGCGGAGGAACCCCGGTCATTCACCAGCGCCCGAAACTCAGCCTCCATGCCTTCAGCCGCAGGCGGGAAGGTGTAGATCATTGCGATCCTGTTGCCGTGCGAAAGCGCATCGGCAAACATCGCCTCGTTGGGTTTCATCACGGGGATGTCGAGGGCCGCATCCGCCGCTTCAACAGCCTCTCCAAATGCAGAGCAGGTAAAGAGGATGCCCTTGGCGTGGAAGCCCTGCGCGTGCATGGCCAGTGCCATGATACGCTCTTTGAGCGCGTCCGTCAGATGTCCGGCCCTTTCGCGATCAACTTCCAGGCTTTCGTCGAGGAGAGAGACCGTTTCGACCTCCGGCCACAGCGCCGTGGCCGCCTGCTCTACGGGGTCGATGGCAAGCCGCGTGGCGTGAATGAGGGCAAGGCGGGGTTTTGACTTGTTCATAGTGGGTTCCTGCGGGGCGGTCTTGCGCGAAGACCGCCCATATAAGGTGCACGAGCGGGGAGGGCGCTACGCGGCCATACTCTTTGCGGATAAGTGCTCGGCGACCAGCTGTCCAAAGGCATCGGTGTTCACAGAACCGCCAATGTCGCGGGTCCGTTTGGCCGGATCATCGATGACCGCATCGACAGAATCGGAGATGGCGCGCCCGGCCTCCAAGAGTTTCGGTTCACCACGTTGCTCCCCAAGCCAGGACAGCATCATGGCGGCGGACAGGATGAGCGAGGTTGGGTTGGCGACATTCTTGCCGGCGATATCAGGAGCCGAGCCATGCTGCGCCTGCGCACAGCAGAGACCCGTTTCTGCGTTGGCGTTGATGGAACCGGCGAGGCCGAGGGAACCCGAGAGCTCGGAAGCCAGATCGGATAGGATGTCGCCATAAAAGTTGGTCGCCACGACGACGTCGTAATTTTGCGGCTGGCGCACCAGGAGCGCGGCGAAGGCATCTACAATGAGTTCTTCCGTCTCGACCTCCGGATAGTCCTTCGCGACCTCGCGGAAGCATTCCAGAAACAGTCCGTCGGTCATTAGAAAGGAGTTGGCTTTATGGATGGCGGCAACCTTCTTCTTGCGCTGCATAGCGAGCTTGAACGCTTCGCGGCAGATGCGCATTGATCCGTGGCGGGTGATCTTGCGGACAGACAGCGCCATGTCCGGATCAGGCATCATCTCACCGACGCCTTTGAACATGTTGCGGTCGGGGTAAAACCCTTCGGTGGCCTCGCGCATGATCACAAGGTCCATGCCGGTGGCCTTGTTGGGCAAAAAGCTGCGGGAGCGGGCAGGGCGCACATTGGCATAAAGGTCCAAACCGATCCGGAATCCAGCCGAGACGTTGCGACCTCCGTCGGCGACTGCTGGGTAATCCATGTGAGATTGCGTGCCCAGAATGACACCATCAAAATCGTTGCGCGCGCGATCGAGGACATCTTCGCGCAGCGTGATCCCGTGTTCTTTGAGACTGTCAAAGCCGGAGATTTCTTCTTCAAAAGTCAGACCAAGGTCGAACTTGGTGCTCGCCGCACGCATCACATCAAGCGTTGCTCCCATGATCTCCGGGCCGATGCCGTCACACGGCAATACCATCAATCGCATTTCATTCCTCCCGCGGATCGATAAATCAGTGTTAAAATCGGCTTTTAGTATCTAAAGATGCAAAATGCAATCCCCAATATGCGAAACCATAAAGCAACGAATGCTGTATGAGTGCTAAATTTAGCCGGAATATCAGGTTTCCGCCAGAAAATACAAAGCCCATCCCTTTTTATATCAAAATTGCATTTTAACTTGACAAGGTGCAGTTTGGCCATTTATTGCACTTAATGTCACAAAAATGCAAACTGATCTCAGGGAGGAAACCATGATCAAGCGCAGGACATTTACAACGCTTGCCGTCACAGCGGCGCTGTCACTCGCAGCCGCACCGGTCTTCGCAGAAAACTACCCAAGCGAACGCCTGACTTACACAATCGCCTTCGGTCCTGGCGGCGGCAATGACCGCATGTCCCGTACCGTGGTGGACATTCTCAAGAAATATGAACTCTATCCCGGCAATATCGTCGTGGAAAACCGTGAAGGCGGCAGCGGCGCAGTTGGCTTCAGCTTTGTCAAAAACAAGGCCGGTGACCCATATGCCGCCACATCGACGAGCGGCAACTTCATTGGCACACCGCTGGTTTCCGACACCGACTGGACCTATGCCGACTTCACACCCATCGGGCTTCTGGCCAGCGATGCGATGTTCCTGATTGTGCGCTCAGATTCCGATTTTGGCTCCATTGAAAATTTCGTGGAAGCCGCAAAGGCCGGACGTGTCACCATTGCGGGCAGCGGTTCCGCCGGTCCTGAGCGCGTCACAGCGAGCCTTTTTGCGCAAGCCGCAGACATCGAATACGAATATGTGCCCATTGGCTCTGGCGGTGAACTTGTAACCGCTTTGACCTCCGGCAGCGTCGATGCCGTGGTTGCGAACCCTTCCGAAGTCGCAGGTCAGATCGAAGCAGGCACATTCACCGCGCTGGCCTTTTCGGATTCAGCCCGCAGCACCAATCACCCTGACATTCCGACCTTCCAGGAACTCGGCTATGACTTTAGCTTCTCGCTGCCGCGGGGCGTGGTCCTGCCACCCGAGCTTGATCCAGCTGTACAGGATTGGTGGGTCGCCACACTTCAGAAAGTTGTCGAGACGCCGGAATGGCAAGAATATCTCGTGACCAATGGCATGTCGGGCAATCCGATCTGGGGTGAAGAGTTCGGGGCTTACCTGGCCGATACCAGCACTAAATACGAAGCGGTGCTCAAAGACATCGGCGCGATCAACTAAGCCGACGTGATAGGCTGACGCGGGCGCAGCAGGATACGTCTGCGACAGTCAAAAACGACTTGGGAGGAAACCATGAAAAAGTGGTTCGCCGCAGCGTTGTTGCTGCTGGCGATCGGGTATACGGCTTACGGGCTGTCGACCCTGTCGCTCTACACATCTTCAGGCCGTCCGGCAGCCGGGTTCTTCCCGCTCCTCATTGGTCTAGCGCTCATCGTATCCTGCGCCATCAACCTTTGGGGTGACGTCAGAGAGTGGCAGGCCGAGCGTGCCGCCGGTGTCTTGCACACCCATCAGACAGACCCGGCTGCGGAAGGCACAGCTGAAGCGCTCGGCATTGATACGTATAGGCTTGATGGCAGGCGCGAATATGGACGCGACGTGGCAATCACATTTGTCTATCTATGCGGCTTCGTCGCCATCCTGAAACTGGTTGGTGCACTTCCGGCAATGATCGTCTTCATGCTGGTGTTTCTGTTCACCTTCAATAGAGCACACCCGCTTAGCAATGTTCTCTATAGCCTCGCGTTGCCCGGATTTTTGTACCTGCTCTTCAAGGTCCTTTTGAACGCTTCCCTTCCAACCGGCCCCTTGGGCTTTTGATGTCGTGCATTCTGCCGACGGGATATCCTGATCATGCTCGCTGATATTGTCTCCAATCTGTCTCTCGGTCTCAGCGTCGCTGCGTCGCCTGAGGGTCTTCTGTTTCTTGTCATTGGCGCTTTCGTCGGCATGATCGTGGGACTGTTTCCGGGCTTTGGACCAGCTGCCGGAATCGCCGTTTTGATCCCGATGACCTTCGGGCTGACGCCCACCATTGCCATCATCATGCTCGCGGGCATTTATTACGGCTCGATGTATGGCGGCACGATCACATCCATCCTGATCAACACGCCCGGTGAATCCGCCACTGTTGCATCCACCCTTGACGGCTACCCGTTGGCACAGAAGGGCAGGGCGGGCCCGGCTCTTGTCATGCAGGCGGTCGCCTCCTTCTTTGGTGGTACAATCGGAGTCATCCTGATCACCGCGCTCGCGCCTTCTCTGGCAAACTTTGCCGCATCGTTCGGACCGTCCGAATATTTTCTGATCATCGCGGTCGGCTTGCTGATGCTGACGACGATGATGGGTGACAACAAGTTCAAGGGCTTCATTTCAGCCCTGATCGGATTTGCTGTTGGCACTGTCGGCGTTGATGTGATGAGCGGCCAGCAGCGCTACACATTTGGCTCGCCGGAAATGATCGGTGGAGTCTACTTCGTGGCCGTCGCCATTGGCCTCTTCGGGATTGGGGAACTGCTGCATTGTATTCTGAACGGTCAGCACCTCCAGCCGGCAAAACGACTGCGCATCAGTTTCCGCGACAAAGAATTCTGGCCGACCCGGCAAGACTATCATGAGTCCCGCTTCACCTTCTGGCGCGGTTCGGCCATCGGGTTTATCGCAGGTGTGTTGCCTGGCTCTGGTGCCACGCTCGGGTCGATCATCGGTTATTCAGTCGAAAAGAAGATCGCCAAAGACCCGGAAAAATTTGGGAAAGGTGAAATGCGAGGTCTGGTTGCGCCAGAAGCCGCCAACAATGCAGCCTCGGCAGGCGCGATGGTGCCGCTTCTATCGCTTGGCATTCCCGGATCCGGTGCAACAGCCGTTCTTCTTGGCGCATTCCTGATGTGGGGGTTACAGCCCGGACCTATGCTGATCGTGAACGATCCTGAGTTCGTCTGGGGCCTGATCGCCAGCATGTATCTTGGCAACATGATTTTGATCGCACTCAGCATCTTCGCCATCCCGTTGTTCGTGAAATTTCTCGATGTGCCGTATGTCAATGTCGTCCCGGTCATCGTGCTGCTTTGCGTCATCGGTGCCTATGCGATCAACGCAAGCATCGTTGAGACGTGGATCCTTGTCGTCAGCGGGCTGATCGGGTTCGCGATGAAGAAATACGGCTATTCGCCCGCGGCAACCGTGCTAGCACTCGTCCTGGGATCGATGGCCGAAGAAACGTTTTTGCAGACCTATATCATCTCTCAAGGTACGATGAATCTCTTCTGGACACGGCCGGTATCATTGATCCTTTCCCTGATTTTGCTGACAATCATTGCCATCCCAGTGCTGATTGCTTTCTTGCGCCGAACGAAACCACTCAAAGAGACCTCCGACCAGCGTGGGCAATAATGGGCATTTCTTGACGCTTGCGCAGCGAACGCAACAGCGCCGATTTAGAATCTGACTACCAATGCGGAACGTGACCAAAGTCGGCAATGAGCCCATTTTGACATATTGTGCGACCGCAGAAGTTCGACGATGCTTAAAGGGAAAATTAGGGAGACATGCTCATGGAATTTTCGGAAATCGTTGCTTTTGCATTTGTCGCAAGCCTTCTCGTGATATCACCTGGACCGAATGGCGTTTTGATGGTAGTGTCGCTAAGTTTACGCTCGGTTCATTTTGATTTTGTAATAGAGCTTTAGTTCAGCGTCTATTCAGATTGAGATTTCAATGATCGACTTTAAAGGTAGCCAGTACCCAAAAGGTGTCATCCTATATGCAGTATTC
>CALETX010000407.1 GCA_937920455.1 uncultured bacterium | reverse complement strand
GACGCCACATGCGTCGCTTGAAGACATTGAGGCTACTGCAGCATACTCATCCTCAGGCACATTGAGCTTTTTCAGCCATTCGGCAGAGGGGGTGATGCCGCTTTTGACCCACCGCGCCAGCAGCTGGCGAGAAGGCATTCTTACGGCAGCATCGCCGCCGGGTAGAGGAACAGGGCTGAACGAGGCCACGCGTTTCCACGAATGTTCTTCGATGAGGAACATTTCAGCTCCCCATATTGAGCCGTCAACGCCCAGTCCACCTCCATCAAAGACAAGTGCCGGCCCCGCGGATAAACCGTGTTCGGCAAGAACCGCCGCCGCATGGGCCGCATGGTGCTGGACTTTGACAAGCGGGACAGACAGCCGTGATGCGATGCGTTCTCCATAACGCGTGGGATGCATATCGGGGTGCAGATCGACCGCCACGCAGTCCGGTTCTCTTTCACTCAGACGAAGCAAACCTTCGGCGGTTTTCTCCATGGCATCGTTCGCCTCTGGGGAGGAGAGGTCGCCGAGATGTTGAGAAATAAGCACGGAAGAGCCGTATCCAAACGCGATCGTATTTTTTATTTCAGCTCCCATGGCCAGCACAGACCTGCGGATCGGCTGCGCGAGATGGAGAATTTCAGGAGCATAGCCGCGCGCTCTGCGCCAAACCTGCGTTGTTTGGCCGCGGATGGCGCATACGGAGTCGTCGCACCGTCTGAGAATCTCCCTGTCATGTGTAAGTATGGCATCGGCAATGTCACGAAGCAGGGACTCACCCTCTTCGTCTGTGACGGCAATGGGCTCGTCGTGGCGGTTTCCGCTGGTCATTATAAGAGCTTGGAATGGTGGGGTGGGATCGCCAGGAAGCTGCACCAATAGGAGGAGAAGTAGCGGCGCTGAAGGCAACATTACGCCGACTGTGGGAGTGTCAGGCGAGATGAGATCAATTGGCAGGCCGTTCGCTTGGTCTGCAGTTGGTCTCAGGGGCAGGATAACAATGGGGCAGCGCGGCGACTCCATGAGTTTGCGGGCACTGTCGGCTATGATAACCCATTGCTCGGCCACTTTCGCGCTTTCCACCATTATTGCAAACGGCTTGTGGGGACGGCGCTTTCGCGTTCGCAGACGTCGAACCGCGTAGGCGTTGAAAGGATCAACAGCCAGCAGAAATCCACCAATGCCTTTCACGGCCAGTATTCCGCCGCGTGCTATCTCGGCGCGGGCGGCGAGAAGGGCGTCAGTTCCATTTGTTTCGGCTGCGTTGGGCTTGCGAAAACTGAGCTGGGGCCCACAGTTGGGGCATGCGATAGTTTCAGCATGGAAGCGGCGATCATTCGGGTCAGTATACTCTGCGCGACAGGCGGTGCACATCTCGAATGCGATCATGCTCGTATTGGCGCGGTCATATGGCATTTTGGAGAGGATGGTATACCTTGGTCCGCAGTTTGTACACGTGGCGAACGGATGGCGGAATCTTCTGTTCATGGGGTCGAGCACTTCAGCGCGGCATGCGTCGCATATCGCAAGATCGGGAGGGACGCAGACATCGGCCCGCTCGTCCGGTTCGCTTGCGATTATCTCGAAATGATGGGCGGCCTTGTCGGGCAATGGTATTGGGATGTGTGAGACGATGCGAATCTTCTCTAGTGCGGCATTAGGAGGCAGCGCACGCGGAAGGAGCCTGACAAAATTGTCGATATCTCGCTGTGGTCCTTCGAGGATAATTCTTACCGTTCCGGACCTGTTCTGGACAGAACCGGAGAGTCCGGCTTTCGTCGCGAGGCGGTATATGGCAGGACGCAGCCCCACGCCCTGAACCACGCCGGACAATTCGACCTCGCAGCGCGCAAATATCAATGGGTCTGGGCGTTGCCTGGTGTGCCAAGCCTCGCGCTCAGATGTGGGACCGGATTGCATTCAGTCGGCCGGCTGTTTCATCCGCCTGCCTGTTGAAGCTGTGCTTGTATAGTGACCAGCAGCCTTTCTGGGCTCAGCGGCTTCTGCAGCACGC
Organism: uncultured bacterium; assembly: GCA_937920455.1. GTDB lineage: Bacteria > Verrucomicrobiota > Kiritimatiellia > UBA8416 > CALETX01 > CALETX01. The sequence continues at coordinate 2,622 of CALETX010000407.1, read as the reverse complement.
CGTTAACACCCAGAGTGGAATAGTCAATCGAAGCGTTCAGGCCGTCGCCAACGGAACTGAAAATATAGATTGGCGGTGTCGGGCCGAGGGCCTTGATGTCTTTTACCAGTGAGACTCCGGAGTCAATTTCCTCCATCATGAGGTCCACAAGCACCAGGTCTGGCCTGACCTGCTTGTATGTGTTGAGCCCTGCCTGAGAGGATGATGCAGTGTATACAACATATCCGGCACCTTCAAGTATGATGCGGAGCGAATCGAGAAAAGCAGGGTCATCGTCTACGCACAGTATTTTTTTCTCTCTGGTATTGCTGTTCGGACTCATTAGCTGATGCCTCCATTGGTTGGTATGAATCGTTAGCTATCAAACTTCCCCGCGCCTGATTTTTTCCGCAATAAAATCTGCGGCCTTCAACATATTAGCCTTCGCCCGCGGCGTCAGGCATTCCTCGAAAGGCTCAAATGAATACCCTTTGATGGCGAGAAGATATGATCGAGGACGTCGGTTGAAAAGGTCCGCTGTCAGTTTGACGATTTGTTCCGGAGTGAGGACATGGCTTGTGAAGCACGTCTGCGGTTCTGAATCGGATGGCGCAACCGGATGTAATTCAAACGGCTCTCGGCATTGTGGATGGGAGTCGGCAAAGATTATGGCATCGTGATCGGCCGCATCACGCGCATGTTCGACAGCAAGCTGGTATTCTGAAATCGTGACGAGGCCCGGAATGCGGCGTTTTTCGAGCTCAGTGACAACCGCCGGCCCCAGGCCGTCGTCCCTCCGGGCGGGATTTCCGAAGCCGAGCACAAGCACAGATGTTGCTGACGGATTTATGGCCTCAACCTCCGTTCCACCAGAGTGCCATCTGAATTCACAATCTCGACAAGCAGAGGCATGGTTCCGAGGGAATGTGTTGCGCAAGAGAGGCACGGGTCATAGGCGCGGATTGCCACTTCGATATGATTCAGCATCCCCTCCGTGATTTGAGGCTTACCCGACAAATGCTGTTCGGCGACTTTTCTCACAGCCATATTCATCGGTGAGTTGTTGTGTGTGGTCGAGACGATCAGGTTTGCGCGGACAATCTGATCGTTCTTGTTTACGACATAGTGGTGTATCAGCGTTCCGCGCGGGGCTTCTATTATGCCGACAGCTTCCTCTCTGCGTTCCCCTTTGACGACCAGTTCGTTGCCCTGAAGATCTGGATCGTGGAGGAGCTCGGATATTTTCTCCATCGCGTGGAGGAGTTCTATCATCCTGGCCCAGTGGTACGCCATTGTCATGTTGTTTGGCTTGCCGTTGGTGACGGCTTTGAATTCCTTGCGCGCTTTTTCAGCTTCGGGCGTGTCGATAAAATCGCACGTATTGAGGCGGGGGAGGGGGCCGACTCTGTACCATCCCTGTTCCGGGCCGAGCGAACGTATGAACGGGAATTTCATGTAAGACCAGTCTTTTACTTCCTCGGCGATATATTCGGCATATCGCTGATTAGAAACCATATCGAATATCTTGTCTCCCTGCGGATTGATGGCGCGGAGCAGTCCATCATATAGCTCCAGGGCCCCATCTTTGCGGACTATGGACAGGTGGTTCGAATCGAATGATCCAAAGGGCGCGAGAGTTTTCAAGTGCTCAGTGGTGTAATCGCGGGCGATCGCAACGGCGCCGCGGGCCCAATCCAGCATCTTGGTTTGTTCGCTAAGGAGAGCGTCACGCTCCTTGATCGCAAGATTCTTGTTGACGCCGCCTGGTATTGCGCCGGTCCCGTGCACTTTTTTGCCGGCTGTGGCCTTTATAATTTCCTGCCCGTACTTGCGCATCATAATGCCCTGGACCGCAAGCTGGGGGAACTTTCGCGCGACGCCCACGATGTTCCTGATCGCGGGATCGGCGTCAAAGCCAAATAGAATATCCGGCGAACAGAGGTGGAAGAAGTGCAGCGCATGCGACTGGAAAATCTGGCCATAGTGCATCAGTCTGCGCATCTTCTCTGCAGTTGGAGTGATGTGTTCGGCGCCAACGATAAGGTCCATTGCCTTTGCGGCGGCGAGGTGATGGCTAACGGGACAGATGCCACAGAGGCGTTGAACGAGGACAGGCGCTTCCCAATACGGACGGCCTTGAACAAACCTCTCGAAACCCCGGAATTCGACGATGTGTAACCTGGCCTCCCTGACGGCGTTTTTTTCGTCAAGAAGGATGGAGACCTTGCCGTGTCCCTCGATCCGGGTCACCGGTTCGATTATCATGCGCTTGAGTGATGTTGCCATGTGTGTACGTGCCTCCACAGATCAATCGTATTTTACCAGTTCATAGGGGAGTTCTAGCGGTTTGTTGTTCAGAAGCGAGGTGAGTGCCTGCCAAAGCGTATCGGCCGAGGGGGGGCAACCTGGCAGAAAGTAATCTATTTTGACTACTGACTGCAGGGGATACACCCGGTCAAGAATAAGGGGCAATTCAGGATCCGACGGCATCTTTTTGCTGGGATTGTGCACTGTTGGCCCGTTCAGATAAGCCTCCTGCAGACACTCCTTTAGAGGGATCGTGTTTCTCATAGCTGGCAGTCCGCCCATAGTCGCGCAATCGCCGACGGCAATGAGGATGTCGCAGTGCTCGCGGAATTCCTT
>CALETX010000406.1 GCA_937920455.1 uncultured bacterium | reverse complement strand
CCTGACTCTCACGATCGCTTCGCCTGGCCATAGGTTGCTCCAGGCCCGTGTTTGCGCATATAGTGCTTCCTCATCAGGTATGAAGCAACAGGTCGAAGCGTTCTGTTCAGAGACAAACTGAGCCATGCCATATGCGCAATTGTTTCAAGCGCAATCGCCGTTTCCACCGACTCGATCGGCCCGCGACCCCATGCGAACGGCCCATGTCCGGAAACCAGCACGCCAGGAGACGCCATGGGATCGAGTTCCCTGAATCTTTCAACAATCACGCGGCCTGTCTCAAGTTCATAATCGCCTTCGACTTCCTCCTTCGACAGCTCGCGGGTCGCAGGCACCGGTCCAAAAAAAAGATCGGCATGCGTGGTGCCCAGACAGGGTATCTCTTTTCCGGCTTGAGCAAAAGCAGTAGCATACGTGCTGTGCGTGTGAGTTATGCCCCCTATAGCCGGAAAACTGCGGTAGAGTTCCAGATGCGTCGGCGTATCCGAGGAAGGACGCAGCTTGCCAGCGATCACTTTGCCATCAAGATCCACCACGACAATATCGCTGGGCTTGAGCCTGGAGTATGGAACTCCGCTTGGCTTGATCGCAACAACTCCCTTGCTCCTGTCTATGCCGCTCACATTCCCCCATGTCAGCACGACCAAGCCTGAATCGAAAAGCCTTAGATTCGCCTCCCACACGTATCGTATCAAATCACGGTTATTCATCTGATGAATGCGCGAGCATGCGGCGCAGCGATGACAACGTCCTTCACGTGCCCGCGGTCCTGCGCTGTCTGTCTCTTATCGCAATAAGATCTTTCATGACATGATCGAGCTTTGCCGGAGCCTGTGTTGTTCCGAAGGCGTCATGCAGTTGCCGATACAGAGTGTAAATTTCTGAATAGACTTTGTGGCTCTCCGGGTCAGGTTCATAGACCTTCTTTCTAACTCCACAGACCACCGCCTGTGCCTCTGCAACGTCCGCAAATCCACCGGCTTCCTTTCCCGCCGCCACAGCACCGAACACAGCCGCGCCAACTGCACACGTCTGTTCGCTCCTGGCCACTTTCATGGGCCGATTCGTCACATCTGCGTATATCTGCATAAGCAGCGGATTCTTCACCGCAAGACCGCCACAATTAACGATTTCACTAATCTGAACGCCATATTCTTCAATGCGTTTGATGATTGCTAGAGCTCCGAAAGCAGTCGCCTCTATGAGAGCCCGGTAAACCTCATGGGCGGCCGTATGCAGAGTCTGGCCGAGAAGCAGTCCGGTAAGACGCGCGTCAACGAGTATTGTTCGATTGCCATTGTTCCAGTCGAGCGCCAGGAGTCCATGTTCGCCGGGCTTGAGCTTCGCCGCAGCCTTGCCAAGGCTGGCGAAGCGTTCCTCAGCATTCTTGCCATAGCTGGACGGCGTGAGATGGTTCACAAACCACAGGAAAATATCTCCAACCGCAGACTGGCCAGCCTCGATTCCATAGTAGCCTGGGATAATGGATCCCTTGACTATGCCACACACCCCTGGAATATCCGCAAGTTTCTTCGAGCCCTCGACCACCATCATATCACACGTGCTTGTCCCAAGAATCTTGGAGAGAACTCCTTCACGCACTCCCGCTCCAACTGCGCCCATATGCGCATCAAAAGCCCCCGCTGCAATGGCGATCCCCTCCCTCAGCCCAAGTTTGTTCGCCCATTCCTTGCAGAGCCTTCCCGCAAGATGATCAGACGGCACGGCCTTTTCGTAGAGACGATCTCTCAGATCGGCCAGCGCCGGATCCAAGGCCGCCAGGAACTCCTTATCCGGCAGGCCGCCCCATTCTTCGCAATACATCGCCTTATGACCGGCAGCGCATATGCCCCTGACAATGCGATCGGGTGTCCTGTCGCCGGCCAGAAGGGCGGGAATGTAATCGCAACACTCAACAAAGCTGTGAGCGGCAGCAAAAACATCCGGCGCTGCGCGCTTGCAATGGAGCAGCTTGCTCCAGAACCACTCCGAAGAGTACGTTCCGCCATACTTGGCAAGATACTGAGGCCGCATTTCCCGCGCTTTTTCAGTAATTTCAGCGGCCTCCTCATGGCCAGTATGATCCTTCCACAGCCATGCCATGGCCGCCAGGTTCTTTCTGAATCTGGACTGAAATGCAAGCGGAACGCCATCCCGATCCACAGGAATGGGCGTGCTTCCGGTTGTATCAACACCGATGCCTATTATCAGTTCCGGCTTGAAACACCGGTCTGACCTTCTTGCCTTCTTGATGGCCTCTCTCACTATGATCTCGAGACCTTCGTGATAGTCCTTCGGATTCTGTCGGGCGCAGTTAGGATCCTTCGGGTCCAGAAGAATGCCATCAACGCCGCTGGGATACGACCACACGTGCGTGGCAACCTCGGTTCCATCTGAAAGATCAAGAATCACAGAACGGCACGAGTTTGTGCCGTAATCGAGTCCAAGCGCGTATGAACGAGCCTTCTTCATTATGCACCTCCACCCAAAGGAATCTCACACCTCTGCCATATTCAAAAAGGGTTTTCCCCAGGATAAAGCTGACCAGGCGGCAGCGGTGTTGAGATGTCACTCACGCCCAGCACCTGAAGAGCATCATACAGTATCCTGCCGGCCTTTTCAAAACCAACCGCTCCATGATGAGGGAACTGCTTGGCCAGAAGCGCGTACCGGTAGAATCGCGCAAAGTTGGGAATAGCAAAGATGCCGATGCCGCCGAACGAATGGGGATCAGCGTCAAGCACCTCTCCCTCGGCTATGTAGCTGCGCAACTCGTCGCGCGCAGATGGCTGGAGCCTGAAGAACGTGACAGGCCCCGGCATCAGCGTGCCCTCGAGCGTGCCGCAGGTTATGTCGGGCTCCTTGCCCGGCTCCATGAGGCGGTGCATGATGAGTTGGTATTTCATAGCGCATCCGGCTTTGAGACAGCAGCTGGGAGTGTTGCCGCAATGGAAGCCCATGAACAGATCCTCACGCTTCGCGCCCTTCAGGTCCTTCAGCGGCAAGTCATCGGGCACCGTGTTGTTAATATCCAGCAGCGTGCCGGGCTTCAGCAGCGCCAGTTGCAGCATGTACTCGGAAACTGCACCGTATATGTCAACCTCGCAAGCGGCGGGTATCCCCATCTGCGCAAGCCTGCTATTAACGTAACAAGGCACGAACCCAAACGCCTTCTCGAAAGCAGGCCAGCATTTGTTGGCGTATACTCCAAATTGCCGCGAACCCAAATTTTTCTCAAAGAAACTCAACAAAGCCAGTTCGAACTGCGCCAGAGCGTTGAGCTTCTCAGGATGCAAATTCCCCTTGCCAAGCTCGCGCGCCATGTCCCTAGCAATAGCGCTGATCTTCTGCTTCTGGTCTGCCACGGACTTGAACAGCTCCAGCATATCAAGCTCAGAGTTCTCCATAACTTCAACGCCAAGGTTGTAGAGTGGCCGTATCGGAGCGTTGCATGCGTAGAAATCCTGCGGACGAGGGCCAAACGAAAATGTCTTCAAATTCTTCAAGCCAACAATCACCCTCGCTACGTCACAGAAATGCTTGATATTCTCAGCCACCTGCGCGGGCAGACCAATTGGCCTTGATGGCAGATACGGGCGCAAATTCCTTAGTTCAGCATTCAGACACGCGCTGAGCATTCCGCAGAATGCATCGCCGCGGCCGTCAACCAGACTCGAAGCGCTCTCCTCGGAGGCGCCGACGAGCATGAAAGGCGCGCCCATTTTCTGGGCAAATATCGTCAGTGGACCCTCAGGACCAAAATTGCCGAGATAAACTGTCGCCGCATTGATTCCCTCCTTTCGCATCTCCGCAACCGCGGCCATGGCGTCGGACTCTGTCTCGATAATCGTCTTGCACTCGACCACATCAAGTCTCAACTTGCGGCATTCGGAAACAACTTTCTTCAACCGAGAGCGAGCAAGCTCCTTTGGAAAACAATCGCGGCTCACGCCAACAATGCCCATCTTTATCTGTGGAATGTTGCGCATCTGTTTCATTGTCTCCTTCCTTTCTTCATTCTGCTCAACGCCGCCTTGCGGTCGGCCTCTGCTTTGTCAGCAGCAGCGGCTGCCTGCCTCGCCTTTTCGGCATCGCGTCTCATTTCCTGAACACTCTTCACAGGAAGTCGTGCAGCGCCCTTGAAACCTTTTCTCGTCGGCACAAGAAGACCTCGCGAAAGCCTCCTCTTCGCCTCCGCTATGGCGCGCCCATATTGCGGCAACCAACGAGCCTGCGCAACCAACATTTCGTCAACCATCTGCCATATCTCAGGCGGATCACAGACAGCCCCCACAAGCGGATCCATCATCATCGCCTGCCGCAGCAGCATGTCATCGCCAGTAACTGCGGCCTGCACCGCCAGCCGTTGAACAGAGATGCTGGCATTACACACCGCTGCGCATCCGAGTGGCAGGTCGCCGACGATCGGAATGCTGACACCGTTGCCATCCACATATCCCGGAACCTCAACCACCGCATCCGGCGGAAGGTTCGTAATGCATCCCCTGTTCACCACATTGAAATGGCCGCGATACCTCCGTCCCGTCTCCAGCCCCTCGATAATGTACGAGCCGTGCTCATGGCCGCGATGTTCAGGGCCATATTTCCACGGGGGAGACTTCATCCAATTCGGGAAATCCGTTTCGAACCACCTTCTGCCCTCAAGACAGACTCTGAGGTATCCGCCCGTCTCGCCGTTTATCCAGCTGCTCAGGTCAATCCACTTGCGGATATCTTTGATACGCTTCCTGTACCATGGCACATACTCGCTCAAATGCCCGTTGGATTCTGTGCTGTAATATCCGAATCGGCGGAGCATATCTATTCGCACTTTCTCCGTGCGGCTGAAAACAGGATGCTTCTCAAACGCCTCAAGAAGCTTTCCTGTCATTTCTTCCA
>CALETX010000405.1 GCA_937920455.1 uncultured bacterium | reverse complement strand
GCTCGACATCATTCTCTTTCTTGTCGGGATGATGGTCACGGTGGGCGTGCTCAAGGATCTCGGACTCTTTACCTGGATCATTCAAAGTGTGCTCAGAATGCCGCGAATGACAGGAACTCGTTTCGTGGTTGCCACGGCTGTCCTCGGAGGAGCCCTTGCAGCGGTGGTGGACGAGGTGACAAGCATCGTGTTCCTGACCGCCCTGATCTTTCAGGTTTGCGACACTCTAAAAATCCGCGCCACGCCCTTTGTAATAATCGCTGTCATGGCCACGAATGTTGGCTCGGCCAGCACGATGCTCGGCAATCCAGTTGGAGTTCTCATAGGTTATAAGGCCGGTTTCACATTTTGGGATTTCATTTTCCATGCAATGCCTGTCGCCGCAATTGTCATGGCCGCCACGATCGCCCTTTGCCTGGCCTGGTTCCGACCCCAGATCCGTGAAATGTCGCAAAGACTCAAGGAACGCCGGGACCGAGACCTTGGTCTGGGCCCGCTGATCAAAATTCCCTATGGCAAGGGAATTGCCGTCCTTGCCGCCCTTCTCGCGCTGATCGGACTCCATCACACGATCGAAAGGATTCTTGGACTGGAACGCAACACCGTCCTCATAGTGGCCCCCCTGTTCTTTGCTGGTCTCCTCATGCTATGGAGACCTCAACGCGCCCGCCACTATATTGAGCAGGAGGTCGAATGGTGGACATTACTGTTCTTCATGATGCTATTCGCGGTCGCCGGAACGCTGGAACATACGGGCGTTACTTCCAGAATTGCCAGCGACTTCAGCGCCATCTCCGGCGCCCGGCCCATGCTCCTGGCGCCGATTGTAATAGGAATTTCCGCAGTTGGTTCCGCCTTTGTGGACAATGTGGTGTTCGTGGCAGCGGCTGTGCCTGTAATACGCGAGCTTCAATGCTCTCCCCTCTGGTGGGGATTGCTCTTCGGGGCCTGCTTCGGTGGGAACATCACCATGATTGGATCCACTGCCAACATCGTGGCCATAGGCATGCTGGAAAAGCGTTACCATATCCACGTGAGCTTTCGCGAGTGGATACGAATAGGTATAGCGGTAGGGATTGTGTCATGCCTCCTGGCATGGGTCGCCTTGGAACTCATGACCCGTCTTCTCCCCGCACCCCATCTGTAGGACAAGCACGAGTTCCGCCAGCCACGTCTGCTGACCAGTCACCTCACCGTCCCTGCAACCGTGCCACAATCTGCGCGTCAGTGAGAATCTCTTAGCCGATCACTTTGCCTATGAACACAAGAACGAAAATGGCCACCGTCTCTATTATGCCCAACGCCATCAGATAGTTCGCCGTTCCCTTGCCGGTCTCACCGAGAGCGTCAGAAGCGGCCGCTCCCGCACGTCCCTGTAACCATGCAGAAGCCCCAATTGCAGCGCCGCCAAAGATACCCGCCGCCGACAGCGTCTGCCATGGCGCTCCGCCTTGAGTGCTCGCCACTATCCTGTTCATAATAATCATCCCATAGATAGTCTGCGACAGCGGCGCGCCGACAAAGGCAAGCAGAATAAACGGCGCCAGTCTGTTCTGCGCATAACATTTTTTCCATGCGCCAATCGCCGAAAGAGCCGCCACGCCCGTCCCGAGCGCTGATCCGAGCGCGCAAAGCCCCAACACCGCCGCTCCACCCAGTTTACCCATGGCATCAGCAACCGCATTATCCATAATCGTTACCTCCCCTTCGACATTGCTTATTCAGTTTCAACTCAACGTTTCTACAACCCAACATCGCTAAACCGGCTGCGCCTGACGACTGAAAGGACGGTATTTCTTTCCGCTCCACTGCAACCCAACATGTCCGGAAAACTCCAGTGTGTTAAGTCGAACCCCATGCACCACAACGCCCAAGGCACATAGAAGAATATTCATCGCATGAGCCCCAAACAGAATAAGCGCAGCCGCAAAACCTGCCCGAAATCCCCTGACACCTCCGCCCACGGCTATTTCGTTGAACGCCATGCTGATGGCCGTGCTCGCGCTGCCAACCGCAAAGAGTCTGATATAAGACACTATGTCACCAAAATTTCCAACAATCGAAAGTGGAAGCATGATGTGCTGATGCCACTCCGTCTTTATAACTCGCGCAGGCGTCATAAAAAGAGCCACCAACAGAACCCCAGACGTAAAAAGCAACGGAACAAATCCCGGCATTTTCTTGTCCAGGATGAAGGCGCCCGCTGCAAAATACATAGTCCACGTCACGGCAATCCACCCGACCTGCGCGAGCGCTGTCGCGCTGCGTATCCTTCTTACAGCGTTCCATGCATGAGCCACCGTAAGGTGAATCGCTCCTATCAAAAAACAAAGATCCATGAAATTCCCCTCATCAGCCAGCCATCGTACTCTCGCCGCCCGTAGCGGTCCGGGTAGTGAATCCGGCCGAATGCCGAAAATTGAACCGGTCAGCACCCCCCATACTATCGTGGCCATGCTCAGAATTCCCAGCAGCCGAGGCAGTTCCGGTGGCGCCTTTTTTGCAAAAAGCTTTATAGCCAAAGTAAACGCAAGGAAAAGCATCCCATAGCCAGCGTCGCTTACAAGCATTGCAAAGAAAAGAGTGTAAAACAGCATGAACGCCGCGCTGATGTCGAGTTCCCAGTATCCAGGAACTATCCCTATGACATCCATCAGGAACAGAATCGGACGCGCCCACCAAGCCGGACGCAGCAGCGTAGGAACATCGTCTTCCTCGGTGGGATCGGCCACAAGCAATCCCCATCCGTTTTGTCGCGCCAATTGCCTGACTGTTTCAAGATTTTCCGCAGGACAATAACCTTGTAGCCAGGCAACATCCTTCTCGCTCCCCATTGCCGCTTTGGCCTCGGCAAACTGAAGGCGCAGCCTCGCCTCTGATTCCAAAGCGTTCAACTGGTGAACTAAAGCTGTATACCTTTCCAGCTCATTACGAACAGCCTGTTGTTCCTTCTCCGTTTCCTGAATTTCAGACTCGATCTCCCGCAAACGGCGCCGAGGCAACGGCACCTCGCGTCCCGGACACTGTCCCTCACCAATAACCACCATCAAACGATCAGATTCTATCTGCCCAACATCAAAAACGCCCATACCATCCGGAATCTTGAATTTCTCTTTTTTACTGATCCGGGCCAGGCGAACCTTCACGCCATGCTGCGCAAGTTGTCGCACGAGCTCCAGATCAAAATCCCCAAGCGGTTCAACGCTCTCCTTCTCCGCGCGCAATCCGGCCAGCTTTTCGGCGCACTCCTTCCCCCTCGCCTCCAGCTCAAGTATTCTGTCAACAGATGCCTGCCCTTCGGTCCCAGAAAACGGTCCTTCTCCTCCCTTGATTCCCAAGCCATTCAATATCGCCAGAGCCGACCTGATCCTCTGAAGGGTGCGAACTGCATCCGCCACGTCCAGATTCTCATCGTAATTCCGCCGCGAAGCAATGTGCAGAACCCCAGCATCCGCAAGAGCGTCAAGTGTCCTGTCCCTCTCGCCGGCCACGCAAAGAACAGTGATTTTTTTCATCTCGACTATCATCGCTGCCCCGCACCTTTGTGCTCAGCCGGCCCTAGTCCGCCGCTTTCGTATGCAAGGGTTCTGCGTTTGGCCAGTTTCCCGCGCACAACAGCGGCAGTCTGTTGATCGCCCAGAAATATCTTGATGATCCTGATGTTCTCCCTGCACTCGGGAATCTTGACCTTTTCGAAAAGGTTGACTCTCTGCGTTGTGTATGCAAGTTCCTGAGCAATACGACGTCTTTTTTCCTCCAGAACCCACCTTTCAAGCCTCAAACGAACAAATTTGGCCAACGCTTCCATGGCATCGTCGTACCATGCCGGCGTGGCAAACAGGTCGGGAGTCTGCCAAGTGGTCTCGACGCCTTCCAGAACAGGCACTGGCACGCCAGCTATATTGCCATCCTGCAGACGCACTTTAACGCTCACGGGAGGCAACTGGCCAGCATCTTCGCCCGCCCAAAGTCCTGCCCATCCTGCAGTTCCAGTACGAAGCTCCATCTCGGCTCGGTGATTTGCCGAAAGCTGCGCATCTATTTCCTGAATCTCGATCTGAAGTTGCTGTTTTTTCAACTGGAGCATGGGCAGAAAGCGCTCAAACCGCGCGAGTGCAATGCGCTGCGCTTTCAGCTCGTTCTTGGTGTGCTTTATCTTTGCCATGTCGGCGCGCTCATAAGTCAAGAGGCTGAAACAGCCACCGGATGAGACGGCCAGAATTTGTCAATCAGCCTGCTTGGAATGCCTGTCTCCATCGGCTCGAAACAGTCCGCCAAAATGCGCCATCCCAGATCCAGGGCGGCCTCAAGCGGTATGTTTACCGACAAATCCATCATTTCCCGCTCGAAGCGGCCACCGTAGTTGAGAAGCTTTTCATCCCATGCGCTCATTCTGAATCCCATGGACTGCTTTTCCAACGTCTCCCGATACCCGGCGTAGAGCTGGATCATTGTGTTCATTATCGTCCGGTGATCCTCGCGGGTCTTGCCATTCACGAGCTGCTTCAGGCGGCTGAGCGATCCGAACGGCTCAATGCGTCCGTCTCGCAAATAGAACTGACCCTCCGTAATGTAGCCGGTATTGTCAGGCACCGGATGCGTCACGTCATCTCCAGGCATCGTCGTCGCAGCAAGAATAGTTATGGAGCCTGCGCTCTCGAAATCCACAGCGCGCTCATAGCGGAATGCAAGCTGGCTGTAGAGATCTCCTGGATAGCCACGATTGGACGGCACCTGTTCCATTGTGATGGATATCTCCTTCAGTGCGTCCGCGAAGCTGGTCATATCCGTCAATAACACAAGAACCCGTTTCCCTTGCAACGCAAACTGTTCCGCAACGGCAAGGCTCATGTCAGGCACCATGAGGCATTCGACCACAGGGTCCGCGGCGGTGTGAACAAACATCACAGCTCTCGAGATTGCGCCGCTCTCCTCGAGCGTGTCGCGGAAAAACAGAAAATCATCGTGCTTCAACCCCATCCCGCCTAGAATGATGATGTCAACCTCAGCCTGCAAAGCGATGCGCGCAAGCAGTTGGTTGTACGGTTCGCCAGCGCGGGCAAAAACGGGCAGCTTCTGGGACTCCACTAGAGTATTAAAAACGTCAATCATGGGTATGCCCGTCCGGACCATCTTTCTGGGAATCACACGCCTGGCGGGATTAACATGAGGCCCGCCAATTTCTATCAGATTGTCAGACAGCGCCGGGCCTCTGTCCCTCGGCCGTCCCCCACCAGTAAATATTCTTCCCATCAAAGCCTCAGAAAACGGCACCCGCATCGTATGGCCTAGAAACCTGATCTCGGCATCGGTCCCAACACCGCGGCCTCCCGCAAATATCTGAAGCGAAACCTCATGCCCCCGAAGCCTTATCACCTGCGCAAGCGAAAGGCCCATTGCGGACTTGACCTCAGCCAGCTCGCGATACCGCACGCCATCGGCGGCAACGTTCAGCACATTCCCTACGATGTTGTCAACCTTGCGATAAACTCTTCGCACTTCCCTTCGCCTCCCTAACCATAGTTTCCAGCCTGTTTTGCAATTCCACAAATTCTGGTTTGTCAATCTCCACCCGATTCCAGTCCTTTGTAATCTGCGTCAAACTGTGGAAGAACCGTCTGGCCTGGTCTTTATCGGAGAAATTCATTTCCGTCTTCAGTATCCGCCACAGCACATCAAAAACCCGCTTCTGCCGCTCAGCCGTTGTGGCGCCGTCAACCGGATCGTATGCGTCCTGCTGCAGGTAAACGGCATCAAGATACTCGGACTTCAGGTAAATGACAAAGTCGTCCATTGAGG
>CALETX010000404.1 GCA_937920455.1 uncultured bacterium | reverse complement strand
GTATAAGATCATCCTTTGAGAGGAGATCTTTTGCGGTAGGATTCTTGCTTTTAGCCGGCATCTTATGTTACCTCCAGTAGTTTCTGCTTGCGGCTTGTCAGGCCAAGGTAGCAAACTGTTAGTGTCTTCTTGTGGCACGTTTTGGCTCAGTAGTCAAACAAAGTTGTGCGCTAGGTTACGTCTTCCACGGGCAGGGAGAATGCTTTCAGGCCGGTTTTTGAATCCTTCTGACGCAGTTCGCGGATCCTGGCCATCATAGACGTGGCGACATTGTCTGGTACGCAGGCCATGATGACATTGTTTCCCTTGGGCCAGACGTGGTCGAGCAGATGCGGTTCGCTATGGGTTCCCTTGCCCATTACTCTTGTCCACTTTGTGAACGATCCGATGGGGCAGCAATCGTTAAGGAGTTCGAGAATGGTGCTGTCCAGGACTTCATTGTACACGATTAGGACCATTTTCATGCCGTATGCTCCTTGCGTGTGAGTTGCGGGATGGCTTTGAATCGGGATGCGAAAATGCTGTACATGGTGGGAACGAGAATTAGTGTGACGGCGGTGGCCACAAGCAATCCTGCGACGACTGTTGTCCCGAGCGGATTCCACACTTCAGCGCCCTGGCCTTTGCTGAAAGCCATGGGGATAAGGGCGACAATAGTAGTAAGGGCAGTCATTAGAACTGGCCGGAGCCTGGTGGCGCCTGCCTTGCGGACCGCATGGGCCATGGGCAACCCGCGCTGTCTGAGTATACCGATGTAGTCAACCAACACGATAGCGTTGTTCACAACAGTGCCTACGAGCAGAAGCAGTCCCAGGAAAACTACGACATTGATGTGGTATCCTCGGAGCCAAAGTGCCCAGATCGTTCCGGTTAAAGCGAAAGGAACCGAGAACATAACCACGAATGGATCGAGCAGAGATTCAAACTGAGAGGCCATCACCATATAAACCAGCAATGCTCCGACGACAAGCGAAAGGATGAGCCAGAAGAACGACTCGCGTATTTCCTCGCTCTGTCCTGCCATTACGATATCTACGCCGGGAGGCACATTTAGGGAGGCAATTTTCTTCTTTATATCGGCTGTTACCGCGCCCAGAGCGCGGCCGTAGACATCGCCCGTGACGTTTACGACGCGGGTTTGGTCCTTGCGATCTATCTGGACGGGTCCAGATTCGCGTCGTATCTCTCCCACATTGTTAGCGCGCACAATATGGCCGGCGGGGAGACGAAGGGGCATGTCGCCGACATCCTGTGGGTCGTTTCTGTCGGCCTCTCGAAATCTCACGAGGATATCATATTCATCGCCGTGGATTCTGTATTTGCCGGCTTCGGCACCATAAAATGCCGCTCTTGCGGCCTTGCCAACAGGATAGACTTTCAGCCCCATTTGAGAGGCTTTGGCGCGGTCGAGGGCAAGATGTATTTCCGGCCGCGCCTTTTCGCGTGATATTGAGATATCTACCGCGCCTGGGGTTGCTCTGGCAATTTCGGCGATTTCGGCGGCAAGCCTGTCGGTTTCCTCGATGTCATCACCCAGGATGTTCACGGTTAGAGGGCGTTCTCCGCCGAGAATCATTCCGCCCATCATATCAGTCGTTTCGATGGAGAATCGGTCAATATCCATTTCGCGTTGGATCTGTTGTAGCCTGTCCCGAAGCGCAGCAGCAATTTGCTGGTCAGATCTTTTCCTTTTATCTGGAGTCACTAGGCGAACTGAAAACGAGCCTATGTGGGAGGCTTCGTTCTGCATTACTGCTCCCATTCCCCGGGACGTGCCGCAGCGAGTAAAGGTTGCGAGGCGTTCGTGTGGGAGAATTTCTTCCCGCAGGATTTCTCCTATTTTTTGCATCACCTCGGCGGTTTTTTCGACGCGGACACCTACGGGCATATAAACAGTGCCTCTGATTGAATTTCTGTCTTCTTTGGGCATGAATTCGCTGCCCAGGCGAGGTATCATCATCAATGACGAACCGAAGAGTAATACAGACACGCCGATTACTGCTTTCTTGTGGGAAAGAGCCCATCCAAGTGCAGCGGCATACGCATTCTCCATTGTGACGAGGATTTTTTCTGAAATCATAGAAAAACGATTAGTGCTTGTTGCGCCAAACTGTTCCGAGCTGAGAAGCACTGAACACAGCATGGGCGTCAGGGTAAGCGATGAGAAAAGCGAACCGAGCAGAGCAATACTTGCCACAACAGCAAACTGGCTGAAGAATATCTTGGTTATACCTTTTACAAAGAGAATCGGAAAAAAGATGCAGACTGTGGTGAGCGTCGAGGCCGCCACAGCCATAGCAACTTCCGAGGCTCCATATATGGCGCCTTCCTGAGGGCGCTCGCCTTCTTCTCTGTGGCGCGTGATGTTCTCGAGAATTACTATCGCGTTGTCCACGACCATGCCTACCACTATGATGAGGCCAAAAAGAGTCATCATGTTTATCGTGTATTTGAGGAAGAACATGGCTGTCAGCGCGAGCAGGAGGGAAAATGGTATTGCCAAGGCGACAATGAGGGATGCTCTCCAGCTGCGG
>CALETX010000403.1 GCA_937920455.1 uncultured bacterium | reverse complement strand
GGCGCTGTTCCACCCAGATGCATCGTCGGTCGCGGGTAAGCCAGCGCATAGTGATGAGGTTTCGCGGTGCGTTGTGTCCCCACAAGGATGCCTTGGTCTCAGGACTCTCGTCAGGATGCACAAGCGCCTCGCCGATGTCCGGATTTGTGTAGAAGTCCTCTGGATCATAGCCCGTCACATCTCCAACAGCAGGACTGACATAAACAAATTTTCTCTCGGGGAAGATCTCATATCTGTAGATGATATCAGGAGCGTTTTCGGCAAGGCGCCTGAATCTGGCTTCGCTTTCGACCAGCTGTTCCATTTTATCCTCAAGTTTGCGTATCAAAGATTCGTTGTACATTCTGTAGATTGCGGGCCCATCCTCAGATGGCGCCGATGGTCGTAAATCGCCGGCGGCGTGGTTGGCCACTACCTCGTGAATGGTGGACATGAAAAGGTCTTCATCCACAGGCTTGACCATAAACCGCGCGGCGCCGAGTTTCATGGCAAGCTCTTCGTCTCGTGGGTCAGTGTATGTTGCGGTATAGAATACAAAAGGAATGATTCGCAGTCTTGCGTCCCTTTGCCATTCGCTGCAGAGGGCAAAACCGTCCATTTGAGGCATGAGGATGTCCGACACGATAAGGTCCGGCGGATCGGATCTGGCGAGGGACAGTGCTTCAACTCCGTTGCTCGCTTCCATGACCCGATACCCGTGCGAGGTGAGCATGGCGCGCAGAAGGTATCTGTTGCGGTCATTGTCGTCCACGATCAGGATCGAGCTCATGACTTCCTCCCTCCGCCTGCCGTTTGTGTTCGGGCAGATAAGAAATAACCGTTTCGACAAACGAGTCTGGATCTATCGGTTTTTCGAGATAGCCATCGCATCCGGCCGAGAGCACACGCTCTCTGTCTCCAGCCATGGCGTTAGAAGTCACTGCCACTATGGGGACGCCAGCAAGAGTCGGGCGGCGACGCAGTTCGGCGGCGACCTCATAGCCGCTCATTCCGGGCAGTTGCATGTCCAGCAGTATGAGGTCGGGTGGCTGGCATTCGGCTGCTGCTATACCGCTCAAGCCGTCCCCTGCTGCAACAACGGTATGGCCGGCCTTCTGCAGAATGAAAGACAGCAGGTAGCTGTTATTCTCGTTGTCCTCTATCAGAAGCATTCGCGCCATTTTGCTCCTCCAGTTCGGCGAGGAATCTGAAAGTGAATTCGCTGCCCTTGCCCCATTCGCTTCGGCAAGTCAGGTCTCCACCCATCATTTTCGCCAGACTCTTTGAAATAGCGAGTCCAAGGCCGGTCCCTTCGGGACGTCGGTTTGTGCCGTAGTCAATCTGCTGAAAGGGCTTGAAGAGTTTGTCCATATCTTCGGCGCGGATGCCGATGCCGGTGTCTTTCACAACTACTTCGATCCACCGGCCAATTCTTCGACACTCCACGCTTACACTGCCTTTTTCCGTGAACTTCACTGCATTGCTCAACAGGTTGAGCAGAACCTGCTCCACACGGCGGCGGTCGCCGATAGCCGGGCCGATTTCGAGTTCTAGCTTGAGGCTGAGATCCAATCCCTTAGCTTGCGTCTGTTGCGTGACACTTCTTACAGCTCTTTCAAGTGTCTCGCGCACGTCGAATGGCTGATGACTGATTTCAACCTGTCCTGCCTCTATCTTGGAAATGTCCAGAACATCGTTGATCAGAGCCAGCAGATGCACTGCGCTTTCTCGTGTGATGGTGAGCTGCTTTCGCTGCTCATCGTTGAGGGGGCCAGCCAGACCTTTTAGGAGAACGCTTGTGAATCCTATGATGGAATTCAAAGGAGTGCGAAGCTCGTGGGACATGACTGCTAGAAAAATTGACTTCAATCTATCCGCTTCCCGCGCTTTGATCATGGCTGCCTGGAGCTCCGCGGTGCGCTTGGCGACACGGTCCTCCAGTTCCATGTTGAGTCTGCGCAGTTGCTCTTCGGCTTCGACCCGCAGTGTAATATCAAGCACTGTTCCCATCAGACGGATTGGAATGCCATCCCTGTTCAGAGTGGTTTCGCCCTGAGTATGAACCCAGACGATGCGGCCATCAGGGTGAAGAAAGCGATGATCAAACTGGTAAGACGACCCGTGACGCAGGCACTGATCTAAATGTTCCTTCAGAGAGGAACGGTCCTCAGGATGCACGGCATTGAGAAGGACTTCCGGAGTCAGAGGAAGATGTTCTTTCGAAATACCTGCCAGATCGAGGAATTGATTTGACGCATATATTTTGCCGGAGATGATGTTCCAGTCCAGAAATCCGAGCCTTGCCACCTGCTGCGCTTTCATGAGCCTGTCCTGACTTTCCCGGAGAGTGGCTTCTGTCGCGCTGCGTCTCATTATTTCCCTGAAACGTGCTTTGTTCACAGAAAGCAATGCGAATATCAATACTGACAAGACAAACGAGACAGCCATACCGTGCCGAAAGAGCGTCGAATTCAGAGGTCTGAACGCCGGCCAGCCGTTTGATGGCAAGGCGGCAAGCTGCCATGAGCCTGTACACAAGGGGATTTCCCGGAGAACAGGTTCCTGATTAAACAAATCTTCGTTCCCATAAAAGGGAGCGCCGCTTGCTCCAAGTCCATCCACTCCCCGCAAAGCTATTTCGAGGTTGTCGGGAAGGCGCCCTTTTGCGCAGAGGCTCATCAGACGAGGGAAATCGATCACCGTTGAAACGAGGCCCCAATAGCGCTCCTTTTCCGGTTCCATGGCATCCTGCACATAGACTGGTCGCCTGCCGATGATTCCGATTCCACCTTGCACAAGGCGAACCGGACCGGCTACAACAATCCGTTTCAAATCCATCATACGCTGGATGCTCGGCCATTGTTCAAGATTATCGCGGTAGCGGAGGCCAATGACTGCTTCGTTGCCTTCTAGAGGATAAACCTGAGAAACAACATTGTCAGGGGCGATAGCGATGTTGCGGATCACGCCACCATTTCGAAGCAGCTGCTCACAAAATGCTCGGAAACGGTCCGGGCTTGGTTCGCCTTCAAGGGCAATAAGAGTCACGAGGCCCTCGGCATGATGAAGGGCCGCGATGATATTGCGACTCAGTTCGCTGCAGAAGGGCTCGACGGCGGCGTGGATATCGTTGCGCAATCTTCGGATTTCAGACTCGTGGCGAGACGCAGCTGAGCGATAAGAAAAGACAAATCCAGCGATCAGGATCAGCAGGGGCAGGCAGACTGTTAAAATGCCGTCAAATCGTGGGAGATACGACAATTTCGCAGCCCGCGACAGTCGCTGTCGCCATTTTCCATTTATTGGGAAGGGCCAAATCATTATTCAGAGGCACGATCTTTACGCCGCGGCATCTTCCCCTCAGCCCTTCTGCCCTGCCACCGACTGGCCGCGCAATTTTCTGTACTCTGTTAAAGCATAAGTTCTGATGCAAAGAGATGCAAGCTTGCATTTTGATTTTAAAGTTTGTGCCTTAATCAAAGTCCAGGCTGGAGGGCGAACATACCGGCAGCAGTGTAACTTCGGGCAGCCAGTCAGAGTAAGCAGTATTTCGGTAATGATTAGAGTGAGGGTATGGCAAAGGCTGAGAACGTTCTATGCATAGGACTCCCACCTGCGGAGCCCCATGCGCGAAAGATAGATAGGGATGATGCGGAAACACGTATCCATTTGTTGAAGTTCGGCGGCAAAAGCGCGCTGGCGCTCCCGTTCAGCCGGGCCGAGGATCGTCAGAGAGCCGCCGTCACCGCCCGCGCCGTTGACCTTCCAGCCCACAGCGCCATGAGCTTTGGCCAGTTCGATCACACGATGAGCCTCTTTCGAGACGAGCGCCGGGTGTAGCTCGGCCTGCGCGTCCGTGTTTTCTATCATAGCTTTTCCAAATGCTCTCACATCTTCAGCATAGAGTGCGTTCTTGCCTGCGTGGGCGGCTCTGCGCAGTTTATTCAGAACGGACTTGTCGGCGTCGGGGGATTCAAGACGCCGAATCACTTCCTTGTGAGTTGCGCTTGACGAATGGGACTTGCCGAGAAAAACAAGCATCAACCTGCGTTCGAGCTCCCACCAGAAAGAGTTGGAGACCGCCAACTGTGAGACCGAGGCGTAAGGATACTTGAACATTTCAATGAAACATATCCCTCCATAGGCTGAACAAAGCTGATCCTGAATTCCGCATTGAAGGCCCAGTTTCTCCGTTTCGACTCTGTGTGCCAGTTCAGCTATTTCGTGGGGGGTTCGCCGGCCTGGTGTGAGCATGTCAAGTGCGCCGAGCAGTGCCACACTGACAGCAGCTGATGTTCCGGTGGAACATCCGGCCGGAGCCTGGGAAAAAAGATTCACCTCAAAAGACAGTCCTTTCAAGTTGAGTATGTCAATAGATGCTTCGAGAAGGGGATGCCGGTCATAAACGATATTCTCGGGGTCTATGGCATACCGATCACCAAAATTTTCGGCGTTTATGACGATTTCGGACCTTCGCTTTGTTGAGGGCCAGACGTATATCTGCACTTCGGCGTAAGGGTAGACGCCGATATTACAGACCGAGCCGGTTTCTGCGAACCACGTGTCAGTCCATCCGCCGAGATCGCATATACGGATGGGTGCTACAGCGTTGATGATGCGCTTTGCTGGCTGCTGGCTGTTTCGCGCAGAAGAAGCTTTTTTCATATTGTTCACAATACAGCGGCCAAGGTCTCATGTAAAGACCGGCGCGTTCCATGAGTTTCTTGCCGATCTCATGTAACCAAAGGAACTAACATCGGATGAGTGTCCATGGGAAACGCGGGGCCGTTGAGGGCCAAACAGAATTACAACCATCTTCATCCGAAGCCTGGACGTAGTATTCAACAATGCCTGTGGGAATGCGGTTTCTGGGCACAACACAGATCCATGATTCCCTGAAGCGCCTTAGCATTGGACAGATCTCCCATTTGCGTGTCATGGCCTGCTTGTAAAGCAGAGAGACTGATATGAGTGGCCTGTCGGAGATGGAAATAACGCGGATTATCCAGTCCTCGTTGGGCATGAGCCTGGCCGGCGGTTTACATGCCACGACGCGGGGCGGGGGATGATTTCTGCCGACAATCGCAACAGCAGTATGCGACATGGGGCTTTCCCAGCCATCTTTGTCCAGCGCGGATATGCCGTACTCATATTCTCCGGGATGCAGAGGGATATCAACGTACATGCAGCAGGCGCCATCCAGCGGTTTGTTCCGGACCAGCCGCCATTTCCCTCCCACTGGTCGGCGGTGGAGCAGAAGAGTTTCCGCCCGTGGAGCCGGTTCCCAGGAGAGCCAGACTTCGTTCTTGCTCCCAATGGCGGTTATGTCGCGGGGAGGGACGGCTTTCATATATCTCTCGAGTCTTGCCACGGTTTCCCAGTACAGAGGAAGAGGCTTGACGTTGATAGTGGCCAACGTACCGAAGTCGCATCGGGTGGTGAGTTTCTGGCAGAATGTCAAAACAGCATCTTTCATTCCAGCCTGTATGAGATTATTATATGCATCAGCGGCCACGTCTGCTGCGGCGCCGGCATCGCCGGCCTTGGAGAGCTCATCGGCCCTTGCCAGGGCGCGGTCCACAAGCTCGCCGTCGGCCAGAAGCATGACAGCTCTATCGTAATGCATGGCAAAATCCATGGTGGCTGCAAGATATTCCAGCCGTTCGAGCCTGTGTGAGCGTTTCTGCCTGAGGTAGATGCGGTGTAACTCCTCAAGGTCGTTTCGGACGGTCTGCAGAACGCGGTAGTGTTGCTTTACGCCTGCATTGCGCCACAGATGGTGCATGGCGATGAGCAGTCCGTCAATGGCGTGATATGAACGGCCTGTCATGCCGAAAGCGATCAGATTAGGTCGGATGCCATAGAGTTCCTCTTCGATAACTCTGAGGGCTGCACGTATCTCTTTCTCGGGAAGTTTCTTGAGGGATAACAGCTGTCTTTTCAACGCCTTTATTTCGCGAACACCAGGTCTGGATTCGTCACGTCCAGTGTCCCTGCTGCCGGCTGTTGCCGCCACCAGGTGGAAGGCTGCCTCTGAATCGGCGCTGCGTGGAATCTCAGCGAGCGCATCCGCCAATTCGTCGAATTTGGAGGAGAGGAAGTCAATTGCCGCATCGTTGACTTCGAACGGGAAATGTGGAACCCATCCCGTCCATTTCATTGCTCCGCATTCGCAAGTGCCCCTGACGCCTGTCCAACGCGCGCCGAGTCGTTGAAGCGTGGCGATATGGCGGCCCATGCGATTCTCCTGGTCGGGTCCGAAGGCATGACGAGCAAACCGGCGATAGAAAGCATCGGGGGTGAGTTTGGGATCCCAGGCAAAGCGGGCGATATAGCCTGTTTCCTCCTCCACATCTCGCGTGCGCCACTGGAGGGTTAGCAGTCCCTGGCAACCTTGGGCCAGGGCGTCGGGCGCGAGAAGTCCGAGTGATTCGACGTGCGGTTGTCTGACCTGGCAGTCGTCAATATCTCCCTCGACCCATGGCATTGCCCAACGTTCCCGCGTAGCTGGAAGCTGGCCCCAGGCCGTGCTTACATTTGGCCCCATGGACGCGTCAATATTGTCGTGACATGTGAAGACAACGTCGGGTGGCAGGATGCGGTCGAAGCCCAGGCACATGTCGGCAAACCTCATCCACCTGTCTCCTCCCCAACCGACGATAACCGGCCTGATGCGCGGAGCTTCTTCTTCCAGCACTTCAATGGCCATTTCAACGAATCTGTAGAACCGTATGGCTTCCCACACTCTTTGTGAATTGCCCAGGTGTCTGAAGATCTCGCTGTATCTGGACATGAGTTCCGCAGCTGGGGAGCCGGTTGGCGGCGGGGGAGTTCCCACGCAGCCGCCGCTTTCGTGCTGCCAGAGCGCAAAATGGGTGATGTGCGGATTTCTCTGGAGAAACTGGCGAACACGCGTTTTGAACTTTTGCTGAGCGTGGCGGTCGGTGGGATCGGAGCGGGGAGCTTCAAATCCTGCTGCAATGAAGATGCCGAGATCGCGAGCGTAGGCGCAGGCTTTATCGAACATAAATTCCGTGCGCTTGATTTCAGTGAAAAGGTCCGGCAGGTCTTCGCCTGCCGGCGATGTGAAAATTTCCTCGTCGAAGAATCTTCCCGTGCCGAATGAAAACTGGGAAGTTCTGAGAGAAGCAGTTGCGCCCCAGGGTTTGGTTAGAGTGCTGGGTGTGCGGCCGCCGGCGAAGTACTCGCCTCTGAAATGAGCGGCTGCGCCTGGTTCGTTGTCGTACCAATGCATAAGCAGCATGTTGCATCGCATCCGCGCCAGTTGGTCGAAATAGAACTTGTAATCAGCGACTCCCCACGTTGTGCACCCGCAGAGGAAGTTATAGTGAAGCATATTGCCGCGGATCCGAAATACGGGCGAAGCGGTCATATCGAAATCATGGGGGACGGTGACCTTGACGGGAAGATCGGGGTACGTTTCTCCGCCGGCATAGAAACCCATGCCGAGTTCTTCGAGCAAGCCGTAGACACCGTAAAGAATTCCGACATCTGATGCTGAGGAAATTACCAGCAATGGAGTCTTGCGAGGCATTACAAGACAGATACGATACCCTTGCTCGCTCAGGCGGCCGTCCGGTTTGATGCCCAGCGAGGCGGCAGTGTTTGCATCCAGGATGATTGCCGGTCCTTTGGAGGGACATTGGGGGACGATGGGATTCAGCGTGCGTGTCATCAGATAAAGGAATCTGGCCAGCTCGCCGGCGGCGTTTTTTAGAATGGAGCCTGGACGCGCGCCAACGACAATCGGGACAGCTTCGAGATTCAATGCGGCGTTTGGCATGTTAGCGATCCTTTCGCTGAGGAATCCTCGTGAATTTCACCTGCTGAAGAGCCTCGCTTCCTCACCTCACTCAGGCGGCCTTCAAACAGCAAGCGCATATATCACGGTCTGGCCGGCGTGCCAACTCAATCATATGGGGGATCTGGCGCGCCATTTTTGGTATTTTGTGATTTGCCGGACAGCGACCAGCGGAATAAGTTGAAGTGTGGAGCGATGGTCAGCTCCTGGCATGAGACCTTGGCAGCTTTGTCGGAGGGATCGTATGAATGCTGATGATTTTGACAGGCGAATGGCTCCGTTGGCCGGAAGCGCAGCTCCTCTTTTGTGGCGTGAAGCGTTTGAATACCCATTCAGACTTTCTGGTTTTCCATGGTTCGGTAAGGATCGGGTTTACAGGAGGCTGCCTGTTGGCGTTTCAGGAAAAATTCCACGGGCGGTGGACGAACTTGCCAACTGCACCGCGGGAGGGCAGGTTGCATTTCGGTCAGACTCTGATCAACTGGCGATTCGTGTGGAGTTGGCTGGTTTGGCGAACATGAACCACATGCCTGCTACAGGGCAGTGCGGTTTCGATCTTTACCTGGGCCCGCCTTTGAAACAGCGGTTTCACAGCGTGACCAAGTATGACCATACCCAGACGAGGTACGAGGTGCTTATTTTCGATCATCCGCTGCGGCGGATGCGGCACTTCATGCTGAACTTTCCCCTATATCAGGGAGTGAAGAGGGTGCAGATCGGACTTGTTCCGGACGCGCGGGTCGAGCCGCCATCAGCATGGGCGGCCGCCGACAAAATCGTGGCATACGGAACATCTATCACTCAGGGTGGATGTGCATCTCGTCCAGGCTTGGCATACACGAACATCCTGAGCCGACTCCTGAACATTGAAGTTATCAATTTGGGCTTTTCAGGGAGTGGAAAGGGAGAGCCGGAAGTAGTCGCATTAGTGGCGGAGGTCCCGGATCCCCTTCTGTTTGTCCTGGATTACGAAGCAAATGCCGGCGAGACACTGGCAAAGACGCTTCCTGATGCGATAAGGATCATACGAAAGCGAAGGGTGGATGTTCCGATTCTGGTCGTATCCCGCATTCCATTTTCCACTGATATTACCCATCCAGCGGTGCGACGGTCGCGGCAAACTAGCAGGGATATGCAGTCCGAGCTTGTCAGGAAGTTGAGAAAGGCTGGTGACAAGCAAATTCGCTTTGTAGATGGCGGGCGTCTTCTGGGTGACGACTTTGACGAATGCACGGTTGACGGCGTTCACCCCAACGACTTGGGGTTCATGCGCATGGCCTGGAGGTTGAAGATCGAGATTCAGCGAATTTTGCGGCGGAAGCCCAATAAAGTTTTTAACAGAACTGGAAAAGGAAACTCATGAAGATTGTAAAGCTGCCTTGGGATCATGCCGGTTCGCCGGGCGGTTTTGAGAAGCTCATTTACACGAGCGATCAGGACGGCCTGCAGGATTGGGCTCTGGCAAGGCCTCCCGAAAGTGGACGGGTTTGGGTGGTGCATCTGCACGGTCACGGGTCGGGCGGAGACCAGATTTGTACGCGCGCCGACATCAAAGAGCACTGGCTCGCCAGATACCTTGAGCTGGGGCTTGGAGTGCTGTCTCCCAATCTCAGAGGAAACTCCTGGATGTGTCCGGAAGCCGTTGAGGATCTGCGCGCTCTGCTGGAAGCTGTTCGGCGCGATTATGGCGCCCGGTGGTTTTGTCTGGTGTCCGGTTCGATGGGCGGAACAGGAAATCTGATTTACGCTACGGTTCATCCTGAAGATGTCGCAGTTGTCGTTGCGCTCTGTCCCGCCACAGATATTGCGTCTTACCACGAATGGTGCCGCCTAAATCCGGGCAGCATACGCGACGAAATACGAAATGCTATAGAGTGTTTCTATGGGGGCACTCCTGGAAGCGTGGCTGACAGGTATCTGAAACACAGTGCCCTGCGGCATGCCGACAGGTTGACGATGCCATTGTTCCTGTCTCATGCGGTTGGCGATGAAATCATCCCTGTGGAACAATCGAGGGCGCTGGTGCGGCGGCTGGGAGGATGCTCCGATACGACATATGTCGAGATTCCGGAGGGCAATCATGACTCGCCGTTGCATGGGAGCGGCATGCTGGACTGGTTAGCCGAAACAATTGGGCGCGCCGGGCTGATGTCCTGAAGTACTGCCGATTTGTGATAGCTGATTTGAGCATTTTGCTCTTGAAGTCCGTATGATACAGAAATATACATCGAACTTATGATACATACAAACGGAGGTGTCTCGATGAAACGGATATGTCTGGTTGCCGCGATGATCATTTCCGGAACGCTCGCGTGGGGGCAGCAAACCGACAATAGGGGAATGCATGCTGTGCCCGCGACCAAGAACGTGTCAATAGACGGGAAATTGGATGAGTGGGATTTATCCGGGAAGATACTGATTTGCTACGACCTTTCCTCGTTGCGTGATGTGTACAGCGGCCAGGTCGCTATGATGTACGACGAGGAAAGCCTCTACGTCGGAATTCACTGGAAAGACCCGGTGCCAATGGGCAACAGCCATCATCCAAGGTTCATGTCTCATCGCGGCTGGGCTGGAGATTGCGTGCAACTCAGGTTGCGAACTGATCGGATAACACATGCGACAATGTGGTATCATGCCGAAAGCGGGGAACCGATGATTAACCTGGATTACGGCAAGAGCATGACCGAGCCGTTTGGTGGCGGGTCAACCAATCTCTTTCGTGTCGAGGGATGGAAGCTTCTTGGCGGCGCTGAGATGGCTTTCCTGAAGGACGCGGACGGTAGAGGATACGTGCAGGAGATAAAGCTGCCGTGGAGGCTTTTTACGCTGGAGAAGAAGTACAAGGCTGGAGACAAGTTCCAATGCGGTATTGAACTCCTCTGGGGAGAGGGCGACTGGCCGGTCCATAGGTATGCTGATAACCTGGACGAATCGGCGAATAACAGAGAATTTTTCTGGACAGCAATCAACGCGTGGGGATGGGTGAAACTGGAGCCCACAGGAAATATCAAGCTCCCAGAGCCTGCATACCTCAAAACGACGCAGGCAGAAGAATCCGAGGGGCCGGTGGAAATCAAATACACTGTTCCAAAGGATGCGCGCGTGACCATAGCAATCAACTCCGCGGATGGACGGCGTGTTAGAAATCTTGTCGCAGCCAGGCCGAGGCAGAAGGGGAACAACGTTGAAAGATGGGACGGCCTTGACGATGATGGCAAGCCTGTTGCGCCGGGCACGTACGTTTTGAAGGGGCTGTATCACGATGGCATTCATGTAAACTGGCTGTTCTCTTTCGCAAATCCCGGCAATCCAACTTGGGAAACGCCAGACGGCAAAGGCGCATTTTACGCGGACCACACCTCTCCACAAACGGCTGCGGCAGGCGGAGATTGGGTCGCGCTATCGTGTCCAATGGGAGAGGCGGGCAAGAACATCATCGTACTTGACCTGGACGGCCAGAGACGCTGGGGGACTCACAGCCGCCTCTATGGCAACAACGTAGGTCTGGCCATCGGCGGTCAGTGGCTTTATGTGGCTGATGTAGAGCTCATTAAGGGAGAGAAGGACGCTGACCGGACGAGCGGCAGAACGTTTATATGGAGATGCGATGTGAAGACGGGGAAGTATGCGCCGTGGGATCGCAAGGAAGAGAATGGTCAGCCGTTGCTCGATCTGGTGGTGGTTAGGGAAGGGCCTGCCGATGAATGCAGAGCGATATCGTGGCTCAACGACAAGCTGGCGGTGCTTCTTGGCTCTCGGAAGAAGTTGTTGGTGCTGGACGGCAAAAGCGGCGAAACTGTTCAGGAAATCGGTGGGCTTCCTGAGAAGATTGCCGGAGGCGCATGGGCGCCTGACGGGACATTTGTTATCGCCGCTGATGGAAAACTATTCCGTTGGGATATTGCGAAGGGCGCTGGAGCGGAAATCGCTTCTGGTCTTGTGGGCGAATACGGCGTGGCGTGCGATGCTGAAGGCTTCATTTATGTCTCAGTCCGCGAGCCTGACCATCAGGTGAAGGTCTTTGATCCACAGGGGAGGCCGGCAGGCGAGATCGGCAAGCGTGGAGGACGTCCCAATCACGGTAAGTTCGACGATCTTGCGATGAGGAATCCGGGCCGTTTGGCGGTGGATGCGCACGGTAGAGTGTGGGTTCCGGAAGAGACTTTCAACCCCAAGAGAACCAGCGTGTGGCAGCGCGACGGTAAGTTTGTCAAAGATTTTGTGGGCACCACCTCCTATGCCGGCGCTGGGGCAATAAATCCACACGATCCGACGATGGCATTTGCCGACAGCACAGTTTACAGGTTGGACATTGAAACCGGAGCATGGCGGCCAGTCTATTCTCTTGGAAGTAGAGGAGATGGCGACCTGTTTCCATGTTACGTTGACAGTCGCATTCGCTGTGTTGTGGCGGAGGGGCGGACCTACGTGTATGGAACAGACACGGCGCGGGGAGCGAGCGAGGTTCATGTGATGCTCTGCGATGGCGGCGAATGGCGGTCCGTGGCCCATATGGGGCGGGTGCCGGGCCCCAAGGACGCGCGAATAGAGCAATGGAAAAAGTACGAAAGTCCACTTTTTCAAGGGCATGATGGAGAGTTCTACATCTGGTGCGATCGCAACAGCGACGCTTTGGTGCAAGCAGAAGAAATGGAGTTCGGACAGCTTCCAACGCGGTCGTATTACTGGGGGCAATTGCCCTCACCGGACGGAACGGTCGTATATCCCGGCGATGATGGCCAGTCTTTTGTGAGGCTGCCGATTGCCGGATGGACGCAATGTGGCGCTCCCGAGTACAAAATTTCTGCGGCGGTCGTTGTGCCATTCAAACAAAAGATAGGGCCGGGTGGAAGCGGCGAGGGGATGATCATGGGCGGCAGTGACGGCCGCGTCTACATGAACAGGTCCCCCCTTATGATCATCGGAAGGGGAGGAGATATCCTTGGCACGTATCCGAGTCGTCATGTGTCCGTGCATGGCTCTCATACTGCCGGCGCCGCCAGACCAGGTTATCTGATAGGGCCGTCCTCCATTCTTGGGACTGCCGATTTTGGCGGGGAGATCGGGGAAGTTTTCGACATGAACGGCAATCTCGGAGAAAACTATCTATTCACATGGGACGGCCTCTGGATTCAGGCTTTGTTCAAGGATGTGCGCAGCGGTTTCGAGACGCCAGACCAGGCAATCCGCGGCATGCCGTTTGACGCCACCACCGCGGGGGGTGAGAGTTTCGGCGGCAATTTCTGCAGAACAGCGGACGGTAGAGTGTGGCTTGTGATCGGCGGAACCGACGCACGTGTGCTGCAGGTGAGCGGGCTGGAAACGGTACACAGATTTGAGCAGAAGTTCGAATACACCCCAAAGATGTATGCAGCTGCCGAAGAATTCGTCAGGAAGCGAGCGGCGGAATCCGCGCCGAAGCGCGAGTACCTCGTGAGGAAGGCGTCCGCGGCGCCGACGCTCGACGGCAAGCCGGACGAATGGGGGCTCCTAGACGAGAAGGTCGAGCTGGCTGAAATCGCCGAGGGAAGGGGCCAGCGGTTTGGGAGAGCAGAGGCCTGCTACGATGACAAGAACCTCTATGTGGCATGGCGTGTGTGGTCCTCTTCCGGCAGAATTCGCAACTCCGGCCAGGATTTCCGTATGCTTTTCAAGACGGGAGACGCGGTGGACCTGATGATGGGGCCGATGGAGAGTCGGAATGGCGAAGGCAATCTCAGATTGCTTGTAAGCGCTGTGGGCGATCAACCTGTTGCGGTTCTTTATCGGAAGGTCGTGCCCGGAACGCCGGAGAATGAGAGAGTGGGATTCTCGTCTCCATGGCGGACGATATACTTCGATCGGGTTGAGCGGGCGGCGGAGGTGGCAGTGGCCGTTGGCCCTGCGCACGGCGGCTATGTGGTGGAGGCGGCCATACCGTGGAAGACGCTTGGCGTGGAGCCAAAATCGGGCTTGAAGTTGAAGGCGGACTTCGGAGTCCTCGGCGCTGATAATGATGGAATGGCGACAGTATCCAGACGCTACTGGTGCAATCGCAGCACGGGTCTTGTGAACGATGTTCCTGGAGAAGCCGACTTGACTCCCGATCTCTGGGGCGCGATTGCGTTGGAATAGCATCCGCAAAGGAGGGGGCGGGATATGTCATGAAAATTGTTGCCAGCGCTCTACATTTTGCCTGGAAGGACGTCGCGGACTGCATTCGTATCGCCACACAGGAGCTGGGTCTGGATGGCGTTGAGTTCTCGTTTCATCCTTCTTATCAGCGAGGGCACTGCACGTTGGAGGATTTGAATGATCTTGCTGGACGCCTGCAATCCGAGCCGCACCTGTCTGCTCACATCTGGACCAATCTGGCAGCGAAGGACTCGGATGACGTCTGTCGCGAAATAGAACGCTGGATCGAGGTGGCCAGGAAGAGTGGCATAAAGGAGCTTGTATGCCATGGCGGTGCCGCGGAGGACCGGCTGGCTGGAATTGCGAATGCCCGCAGGGTTCTGGTGCGGATGGAGCCGATTTGTGCTGCATACGGGCTTTTTCTGAATGTGGAGAATCATTATCCTTATGAATACCGCTCTTGCAGGGAGGTCTTCAGCGATTCATGGGAGTTCATGCATTTGTTTGCTGGGCTGGGAGAGCATGTGGGATTCTGCTTTGATACGGGGCATGCCAACATGGCAGGAAATCTGTCGCTTCTGATTTCCACCCTTCGTCCGTGGTTGAGGTACGTGCACATAGCGGACAACAACGGCGCGGATGACGAGCACCTGCCATACGGGCATGGGACAGTTAACTGGGCAGGATTCTGGTCGGCGCTGTTGGCGCCTGGCTTTGACGGCACTGTATGCTTTGAGTTTCCAATCAAAACCGACGATGAGGCCTGGAGGAAATGCCGGGCCGATATGCTCCAGTTTGCCGCCGGCCGTTTGCCGTATGACATGTCTGACTGAATTTCGTTGCTCTTCTAAACGCGCGTTTGCCATCTGCTCCTTGCCTTGTGGAGTAGAACGTTGAGTCTGGCTCAGAAGCGCAAACGGTGGCTAAGTGAAGCATGCCTTCCAGGACAAGCACTCAGCCGTAAATATGTTTGTCTGGCTTCTATCGCGTTGAATCTGCGCTATCGGAGCCATCGCATTAGCAGTTCTTTTTGCCTTTGCTCTTGTTCTTCGGCGAACCGCTCCCGTCCTGTGTTGCGCAAGCGTTCCAGATATTGGTAATAGGTTTGCGAGTCATAGCGGGCATGGAAAGGCCATCCCTCGCGCATGACTATCCACATGGGGTCTGTGGAGTGCGACCAGACCTTGCCATTTCAGCAGCATGCCATTCGTCAAGCATGGTCAGACTCTTGGCTGTAAGGCCGGCTTCTCGGTCGGCGAGGTCGCATAGTTCGCGAGGATCGTCCTTGATGTTGAAGAGCATGAGTGGCGGATAGTTCTTTAGCCCCGAATGATATGTTCGGATGAGAAGATAGTCTGCTGATCTCACCGAGCGCTGGCAGGACCATGCGCAGTTGGAAATTACCAGGGAGCTGCGCCCTTCTTCTTCCCCGTGTCTGAAGGCGTCGCGAAATGATCTTACATCCCAAGTTTCAGGCACTGCCGCGCCAGTCATTTCGAGGGCTGTGGCGGCGATATCGAACTGATAATGAAGTGCGGTGTCCACTCTTGCTCTACCACCAAGTCCCTGGGGATGGCGAATTATGAATGGAACGCGGTTTGTGATGTGATCGGCCGTCTGGCGGTCACCATAAACAGCCAGCTCACCATGGTTTTCACCGTGATAAGACAAAGAAGTATAGAAGGAAAATCGAAAGTGGTTTCCATGGGATGGCAGGGGGCTTTCAGAGGTACAGCCACGATCAGTGGTTTGCGGCAAGCGGCCGGTGACGGAAGGAACTGCCGGGAGATGATAGAGCGAAGAGTCTGATAAGCCGAAAGACGTGGTAAGGTTGAGTTGAACAGTTTTGCTCCGCCGAATCAAATGTCCGCGGCCGTCTGCGGTTCGGAGGAGTCCGTTTCGTTCAAGGATTCTTCCGCATTTTCGAGAAGTTTCTCCGCATCGGGAAGGGGCAAGGCCTCAACCGACCTCAGCTTCTGGCCAAGTTGTCGCGTGCTGTCTGTTGTC
The DNA here is from genome assembly GCA_937920455.1 of uncultured bacterium. GTDB lineage: Bacteria > Verrucomicrobiota > Kiritimatiellia > UBA8416 > CALETX01 > CALETX01. The sequence goes on along the minus strand of CALETX010000403.1, from coordinate 4,150 downwards.
CTGTCCAAGGTTGACATTGCTGAGTCGAGATGCTTTTTGAGAAGAGTGAGCATTTGGTTCAGTTTATCAAACTCTGTTTTTACACCTGCCAGTATTTGCCAGACTTCGCCCGACCGTTTTTCAATGGCTAGCGTCTGAAATCCCATGCGCAGGCTGTTAAGCATGGCAGAGAGCACAGTCGGACCGGCCGGAAGCACCCTGTATGTTCTTTGCAATTCCTCATGGAGACCTGGTTGGCGCAGAATTTCGGCGTAGAGACCCTCGGTGGGCAGGAACATGATGGCGAAATCGGTGGTGTGTGGAGGGATGATGTATTTGTCGCGTATATCCCTGGCACGAGCCTTGACTTGTTTGAGCAGATTCCTGGTGGCTGTCTCTATTGCTCCCTGGTCTGCTTTTTCAGCGGCTTCCATGAGTCTTTCATATTCCTCCTTGGGAAACTTGGAATCAATCGGGAGCCAAACCCATCTGCTCTTGTCCTGGTCCCTGGCGGGCAGTCTGATGGCAAACTCAACAGTCTGGCGGGACCCCGGCACGGGCGGGACATTGCTGGCATACTGATCCGGTGTGAGTATTTCTGAAAGAATGGCTTCGAGGCGGACCTCGCCCCATATGCCCCGCGTCTTCACATTAGTGAGCACACGTTTCAGATCTCCGACGCCTTGGGCTAGAGCCTGCATCTCTCCCAAGCCTCTCTGCACGGCTTCGAGATGTTCACCGACAATCTTGAACGACTCTCCCAGCCGTCTTTCCAGGGTGCTCTGCAGTTTTTCATCAACGACCTGCCGCATCTGTTCGAGTTTTCGCTCATTGCTTTCCTGTAAATGACGGAGCTGCTCTTCGATTTTTTCCCGCAACGCCTCGGCGTTGCGCCTGGCGTCCTCGCGCAACCGCTCGGTTGCTTCAGCCACCTCCTTCAAATGCGCCGACTGGCTTTCGCCAAGTTTTGCAAGGGTTCCGACGAGCGTTTCTGTGGCCTGTCGTTGAGCTGTGGCAAGTTCCTGTCGCAGTTCGCGTGCATTCGCGGCCGTTTCGGCTCGATTCTGAGCGATTTCCTCTTTCACAGACATACCCGAGCCGCTTGTCCTTCGAAAGATCAGAATCAGCATCACTATCGAAATGATGAGGCAAGCCAGAATGACAATACAGAGCGCCAGGATGGCGTTCATTTTTTCACTCCGGTGATCTCCTCCAGAGCCTCTCTGATAACGCCGCATCCCTCAATGACTGCTTCTTTGGTAATGCAGAGCGGAGGCGCTATTTTGACCGTTGCTCCCCCAAAACCGACCGGCGCAAACATCAGCAACCCCTTCAGATAGCAGCGATAGACAACCTCCCATGCCAGATCCGGATTCGGCTCTCTCCCGCCTGGATACACCATATGCAGGCCTGCCACCAGACCACGGCCGTGGCGCGCTCCCACGACATCCGCAAAATCGCGGCGAATGGCCTCAAGTTCCTCCTGAAGGACCGTGCCCACTCGCTCTGCATTTTTGACCAGATTCTCACGGAGTATGAGTTTTATGTTGGCCACCGCTGCTGCGGCGCAGATAGGGTTGCCGGAGTGGGTGCTGGTCATTTCGTTTGGACCGTAAAGATCCATGACTTCGCGCCTTCCAATCACCGCGCTGACAGGCAGGGAACTACTGATGCCCTTGCCAAGACAGAACAGGTCTGGTCTGACTCCGTAAAGCTCGAATCCCCAGAATGCTCCGCAGCGGCCAAAACCGGCCTGAACTTCGTCGAATGCCAGCAACGCGCCATGTCTGTCGCACCAGCGGCGGAGTTCCCTGGCAAATTCAACAGGCATGAAACTTGCGCCGCCGCCCTGGTATGTCTCCGATATGACTCCAGCCACACGGTCCGGATCAACGCGCAGCTTCTTTATTGTCTCCTCGAAATGAGAGAATGACGTATCAGGACAGCGGAAGCCATCGGGAAAATCCGCATGGACAATGTCCGGGTCCAGATTTTGAATCCAGGCCTTGCCGGAGGGAATTCCGCCGATCTGTTGAGCTCCGAGCGTTCTGCCGTGAAAGGCCCTCTCAAAAGAAACTATTACCTTTTTCGAAGGTCCGCCACGCTTGACTCCGTATGTGCGCATGAGTTTCAGCGCGCATTCCGTTCCCTCAGATCCTGTGCTGAGCAGAAACACTTTTTTCAGCGGCACTGGGGACAGCTTCGAAAGCAGCTCGACCAGCTCAAGTCTGGGCATATTGGGGAAGCAGTATGAGGTGAACAGTGGCTTACGAGCCTGGCGAACGATGGCGTCGGCAATTTCTTTGCGGCCATGGCCGGCGTTGGCGATGAGCACTCCGGATGAAAAGTCTATCCACCGGTTGCCTCGCGCGTCGTAGACTTGAAAACCCTCTGCCCGGTCCCAGATGAGCGGAGCCTGGCCTCGCATGCTGATGGGCTCGGCGGCGCGAAGTCTGCGTATCGCGGCTATAGTGCGCTCGTCAGGTATTGCGCCGCGCAATCTGCGGTGCGGTGTGCTGACAGGTTTTACGGATACGGGTCGAAGCGGGAACTCTTTGGCCATGTTTTATCTCCTCCTGCAGATACCGTCTGATTGGCTAAACGCATAGGGGTCATTCCCTGGATGGGGAAGCCCCAGCCCTGAGGTAATATCTCCTGAAATCTACCCCTGCGTTGGAACCGTAGCGTATGATCACTTCCCGCGCGTCGTTGAGGATCGAAAGTCTGCCTGCCTCCATTACCAATTCATTGTAAGCGCTGTTCCGCGGCGTGGCGATGATGCCTTCGTTATCTAGGCGCTTCAGAAACTCCTGTCGCACCCGAAGGGCTGTTCTTTCGGGTTTTTTGGCGGAAATCTGCATGCATTCCCTGATGCGGCCCACGATGGCGGCAATGGAACGATAGCCGTATCCGACCGGCGTCAGCCCTCCTCCGCCAACGTCCACATACTGAAAGTAGTCGGGATTGGGCTGCGCATAGACGGTATCGCCTGGGTCGTTGCCGCGTTCCAGGTAGCAATGCTCGACGCCTCGGAACTGGTCGTTGTGCACGATAAGGGTTGCTCTGTCGTCCTTGCTGCCGTAGAGGCGCATTCCCTGAAAATTGCCCCCGGGACCTTCGTCGGGATAGCCCAGGCTGTTCTGCACGTTCAAACACGCTCCGTTCTCCCAGATCACCCTTCCGTCAGTCCAAAGGAAACCTTCGCGTCCGTTCGGATACTTGTCTTTGATGCCGTATACCGAAACAGCCACAGGTTTGAGGCCGGTGATGAAATGCACAAGGTCAATGTAATGGCAGGCTATGTATGCGAACATATCGGAGCTTTCACATGTGCACCAGTTCTGAAAATTCGAGTGCCGATAGTACCAGCATTCCATCAGGCTGGCCTGGCCGATTCGGAACTCCCCGAATCTGCCAGCCCTGTAATATCGCCGCGCCAGGAGGCTGCGGTCGTCAAATCTCTTGTGGTACTCGACTGCAACAACCAGGCCCCTTTTTCCAGCTTCTGCCGCTATTTCCTCAGCATGCCGGTATTTGAGAACAAGCGGTTTGACAGAGCAGATGTGCTGATCGCAGTTCAGCGCAGTCCTGATCACATCATAGTGCATGTGATCAGGCACCGCCACGACCACAATCTGGCGTGGCGGCATTTGAGAAACGACCTTCTTGTAAAGATCCGGGTCTGGTTTGGCGTCATCTGAATCAAGCGTGGGGTGAGGGATGAATTCGAATCCCGGAAAGGCCTTTTTCAGCATGGCGTCCGCGGCGAGCTCCCTGAGCGGAGCGCTTTGGAGAGCGCACACGTGGATATCACCCACCAATCCCAAACGCTGAAGCTGAAAAAACGACGGTAATATCTGAACGCGTGTGATCATGCCTCCGCCGACAATACACACTTCAGGACGGTACGTCATAATGATCTCCTTCGGTTGGCTGGTGTCTGGTCTGGCATTCCGACTATTCCTCGATAGAGAAGTGCAGAACATGGCCAGGCACTGGGCATTCCGGATTCTTTCCGATCGGATTCAGTTTGTAGACCCCGCCCGCTGGACACACCGGCAGACTTCCGCATTGTAGGCTGAGAGTGGATTCCGAGCCAGGCCGCTTCACCTGGACAATCTGATCCAGAGGAATTTCCACCACGGCAAACGCGGTAGAAACAGCCAACTTT
>CALETX010000402.1 GCA_937920455.1 uncultured bacterium | reverse complement strand
GTGCGCGGCGCCATGATGTACGACAAGAATTTTCTTTATGTGGCGGCTCAGGTCAAAGATCCGACCCCTATGATAAATAACTACACCTTCGGCGGCCAGTACGATTTGTCCTGGAACGCCGATGCAATCCAACTGCGCGTGCTTTCTTATCCCAACACCAGATCATCAGCAAGCCTCCAGGGAGGAGCAAGACCGCCACCCGAAGTAGATAGATGCATAAACCACATTACACTCTGGTATTCAACACAGGACAGAAAAGCTGGCTATTTCTGTATGTACGGAATGGCCTTTCAGGACCCTCAACTCAACCCTCCAGACGTAGAAGGCGCCTACAAACCGGACGCTGACGGGAAAGGCTATTCTCTTGAATACAGGATTCCATGGTCAGTATTACGCGCTCCGCAGCCGCCTTCTGCCGGCGACACCATGCAGATTCAGTGGCAGCTTCACTGGGGCAACGACCGAGGCACTGAGGTACGCTGCGGCATGACCGATGTGCGCAACCCAGCCAGCGGAGACCTCGGCTACATGGGCCCAGCCTCATGGGGAGTGGGCATCTTCGAAAAAAGCGGCAACTTGAAACTTGAAACGAAAAGCCGTCTCGGCCGCGCGCCGGGTCACATTCCGATAAAATTCGATCTCGCCAGCGATGCAAAGGTCAGCATGGCGATCTGCGACTCCTCAGGCAAAATCCTGCGCACATGCCTCGGCGCTCAACCTTTCAATGCAGGAAGTCACGAATACATGTGGGACGGTCTGGATGATTATGATCGTCCTGTTCCAGCAGGCAAATACATTGCCAAACTTCTTATCCATGATGGCGTGAAACAGAAGTACGTTTGCGACATTGGCATCACAGGCAATCCTCCATACCAGACAGAGGATGGCACAGGCGGCTGGGCTGGTGATTACAACCATCCGCTGTATGTGGCTACCGAAGATGATTGCGTCGTCCTTGGCACCGGCAATGCCGAGGCCGCTCCGGCGACAATCCGAGTTGATCTGGAAGGCCGCAAGAAATATGGCTCGGCAGCCAGTGGCGCGGCGCTTGTTTTGCACAAGGGTTATGGCTACTTCCAGCGCCGAAACGGCATACTCGTCAAATTCGATCTTGCCAGTGGCGCCCTTGCGCCGTTCAACTCAGGCAAACCAGAATCCGTCGTGTTGCAGAAAGCCGAAGGCGAAAGCAACGAATCCTGGAATGCCCGCGTGTGGACTGTTCACGCCCTGGCCGTCCCCGATGAAGCAACGCTTGTCCTTAGCTGTTACAGCGCGAATCAGCTTGTGCTTATAGACATGCAGACCGGCTCGCCAAAGGGCGTTAAAGAGCTCAAGTCGCCGCGAGGATTGGCCTCGGATGGCAAAGGCAATCTCTATGCCATCAGCGAAAACACCGTGGGCCGTTATGATCTGGCTGCAGGGTCATTCACGCCAATATTGAAGGATCTGGATGAGCCGCAACATCTGGCCTGCGACAGCGAGGGGAATATCTATGTCTCACTTCAGGGCAAGACCATGCAGGTCTGGAAACTTGCTCCAAAGGGCAACGTCCTCCAAAAATATGGAAAACAAGGCGGCAGGCCCCTCATCGGCAAATATGATCCGTCCGGAATGCTGATGCCCTATGCCATTGCAGTTGACAGGAATGGCAGACTTTGGGTCGCCGAGGCAGATAATATCGGCCGCAGTTATGTTGAGTGCGATCCGAAACGCTATTCCGTGTGGAATCCGGACGGCACATTATGGAAGGAGTTCTTAGGGTCCATTGCCTATTCAATGCGCGCGTATGTCAATCCGGCAGATCCAGCCTGTGTCTATATCAACTCCGTCCGGTATGGAGTCGACTACGATAAAGGGACATGGACCGTGGATTCTATCATTATGCGGCCGTCAGAAGACAACGGCGTCAAGTTCGGCTGTCCGGGCGGTCACGCTGGCGCAATATTTGCGACATTGAAAGGCCGAACTTTTCTGTGGGCGAGATCTGCCGAGCCTGGGCCGGTCCTATACGAACAGGTCGGTGAACGCTTTGTGCCGCGCATGGCGTTTTACAGTCCGAAAAAAGACAACTGGTGGCTGGACGACAACAACGATGGACGTGTCCAGACTGAGGAAATCCGTGCAGGCAAGTCGCTCCCTGGTATTTGGCTTGGCCATCCGATTGATAACAAACTGAATATTTACTGGGCAGAAGGCGTGCAGTGGCATGCGCAGGGCGGACCGAAAACAACAAAACCCTACAAGATCGTCCGATGGGACTTCCTCGGATTTAACGAGCATGGCGGTCTGAAATACGGAGATCCGGGCAATCCAACAATCATCGCTGAGGATCCTGATGGCGGGGCGGTCTCGTGCTGTACGCCCGATGACGAGGGCAACGTATTTGTCCTGGTGTCCGGAGGCTCGCTGGATCGCGGCATGCGCGCCCAGGGGTCAGGCCACCGCGTGGTTGCCTTCTCGGCCAACGGTGTAAAGATGTGGGAATACCATAACGTCCATTGCGCATTTGCATGGACCAGCGAAGCGTACACGCCCGGCTATCTGGTGGGAGTCTGCAGCTTCTGCACCGCACCCACCAGGGACCTCGTTGCTCTGACAGGCTACTATGGACAGTATTTTCTCTTGGACAAGAAAGAAGGACTTTTTGTTGACGCCCTTGGCGAGGATCAGCGCAGCAACTACAAACTGGATCATCACATGGTTCTCACAGAGAACTTCAACGGCGCCATGTTCCAGCACCCGAAGTCAGGCAGAACCTACTTCCTCGGCGGCGATGCAGACCAACGCGTCTGGGAGCTCACAGGTCTTGAAACCATGAAGCGCCAAACCGTGCCGGTTGCCGTGTCTGATCAGCAGGTTGAGATTGCCGCCGCCAATGCCAAGCACAACTTCCTGGCGCAGCAGCAGGCAATTGGAAAAAAGACAGCCAAAATACCCCGCTTGAAAAATGCCGCTGCTGATGGCAAGCACGACGAATGGGGCAATGCGCCGGTTCTCACAATCTGCATGGAAGGAACACGCACAGCGCAGGCCCAGCTCGGATGGGACGACGCGAATCTCTATGTGCGTTTCCAGGTGGCTGACGAGTCGCCATTCCTCAACACGCCAACAGACCAGCGCCTTTTGTTCAAGTCGGGCGATTCTGTGGAAGTGAATATCGCCACGGACATGACCAAACGCAAGGCGCATGGACAGAACAAACAGGAAATGAAACCCGGCGACACCCGCATCATCATGGCGCGCACTCCGGATGGCAAACTTGTCGCCACACGGTACCGCTACGTAACAACAGACAAGGAGAAACCCAATGCTTTCTCGGTAGAGACCGCCAGCTCGGGCAAGGATACTCTCGACGATGTAGCATCTTGGAATGAGCTTCCCATGAGCGCTAGTGTTGACAAGGACTCTTACGTACTGGAAGCGGCGATTCCATGGTCAGAATTGGGCATCATCCCAAAGGCCGGCATGGCCTTTCTGGGCGATGTCGGCGTGATCTTCGGAAACGAGGGAGGAACTCGCAACGCAATCCGGTACATGTGGTCTGACAAGAGTCCGGAAGTGTCGATCAACAACGACATCCCTTCTGAAATCAGGATTCATCCCAACCAGTGGGGAACATGGGTCATCGAATAGGAACGCAACCAGTTTACGTAACGTATCTTTCGAATAACAGGAGGAAGGTACAAGACGATAGAGCTTTAGAAAAATCGGCCGACGATCTCTGCAGCATGGATCACACACGAGGAGGCTCGGAACATGAAAATACAAGCTCTATGTGTCGCCGCATGGATAAGCCGCCGTTCTTCCAGCGTTTTCAGCCACTGTTTACGTATGGCAAGATGCGCCGTCGTCCGCGCCTCCTTATGCCTCCTGGGATACCGCCGCCACCAGTATTCTCACGGCAGTCTCGCACGCTCTTGCTTACCAACGGAACGTATGTGGTGACCCAACGCGTTGAGGTCACAAACTCTTACGTATTGCAAAGCGTCAACGGGCCAAACCTGACGACGATCCAGGGCAGCGGAGTTGGAGAAGTGGTGTTGCCAGGACACTCAAGCGCGGCGCTCGTTGGCTTCACAATAACGGGAGGCAATGGCGGGTCGGGGGATTTCAATCTCGGTGACGGAGGAGTCGGCTGCTCGACCGCGTCGGCCGTGATTTCCAACTGCGTCATACGGAACAACTTCGCCACTCACTATGGCGGTGGAGTGTACGGCGGCATTGTCCTCAACTCAGTCATCGTCAGCAATGTGGCTGCGAGGCTTGGCGGAGGACTTTACAACTCCAAAGCTCGCAACTGCCTGATCGTTTACAACACGGGCGGCGGCGAAGGTGGGCGCGGCGGCGGAATGTATGGTGGAGTCGCCGAGAACTGCACCATCGCCAGCAACACTGCGTGGCGGTCCGATACGGGCTACCAATACGGAGGCGGCACTCATTCGACGGTAGCAACAAATTACATAATCTACTTTAATAAAGGCCTTGATGAGAACAGCGATAACTCGTATGCAGGCTCGCATTCCTATGTGTGTTCCTCGCCTCTAGCGCCAGGGACGGGCAATATCACTTCCGATCCTGTTTTCGTGTATATGTCCACACAGAACTTCCATCTTGCTCATTCCTCACCGTGCATCAACTTGGGCACAAACCTGTCGTGGATGGCATCCGCCACAGACCTGGACGCACACCGTCAGCTTTTCGGAGGCCACATGGACCTCGGTTGC
>CALETX010000401.1 GCA_937920455.1 uncultured bacterium | reverse complement strand
ATGGCACCTGCATTCTCACCACGATAACCTTGGGTATTGAAGTATCTGACAGAATTGCACCAAGCTTTTCAGCGTATGGCTCTGTATCGTCGAGTTTTGGACATCCGACTGCCACAGCCCTCCCCCTGATGAACCGCCAGTGAATATCTGCCGATGCTACCGGAGCGCATGTGCTTATGACTGCCAGTTCCCGGTTGCTGAAAAAAGGCGCGCCTGGCTGTACAAGATGAATCTGAACAGGCCACTGCTGAAGGTCTGATGCCATAACGTGTCCGGGAATGGCGCTCGCTGGCTGAGGAGGCGCAGCCTGGCGTTTCAGGTTGCCCATTCGCATTTGACTGCCCGGACAGCCATGGTGAGCATGCTGTTGGCGAGGGTGCTTCCCGACCTGATGGGCTTTGGCTGCCTCATCGAAACGGCGGACGGCGTCGGGGCCGAACTCGCGCGCCAATCTTTCTCGGGCGGCAGACGGATCATAAGCAGGAACATCGAGCTCCTGGATTTTCAAGGCTCCGGTTGGACATTCGCCCAGGCAGTCGCCAAAGCCGTCACAGAACTGCTCTTTTACAAGCCTGGCTTTGCCGTTGATGATCTCAAGTGCGCCTTCGGCGCATGCCTCCACGCACTTGCCGCAACCGTTGCATTTGCTTTCGTCTATGGTGATGATTTTCCTCTTCATTATTGTCCCTTTCTGTGGCGAATTACTCGGCCAGTATGGTTTCAAGATCATGGTGCGGTTCGCTGATCGGCATCAAGTTGAACTTCTCCGAGAGCAGTCTGAGCGTGGCGGGGGCAACAAAAGCTGGAAGGCTTGGCCCGAGCCGTATGTTCCGCAGGCCGAGATGGAGGAGAGTCAGCAGTATTACCACGGCCTTTTGTTCGTACCATGAGAGGATGAGAGATAGAGGCAGGTCGTTTACGGAACATGAGAACTCCTTTGCCAGAGCGACCGCGAAGCGGATAGCCGAGAAGGCGTCGTTGCACTGGCCGCAATCGAGAAGGCGGGGGATACCATTGACCTCGCCGAAGTCCAGTTTGTTGAACCGGTACTTTCCACAGGCAAGGGTCAGAATCAGACAGTCCTGTGGGACGAGTTTGGCTATGTCTGTGTAATAATTGCGTCCGCTCTTGGCGCCATCGCAGCCGCCTATCAGGAATACATGGCGGACAGTACCTGCCTTGACCGCCTCGACGATGCGCGGCAACAGGGACATGAGTGTGTTTCGGGCGAACCCCACGGTGATATAACGCTCAGGTTCATCGGTCGCAAACCCTGGCGCGTCCAGAGCGGCCTTTATCACCGGAGCGAAGTTTCTATCTCGAATGTGCGCGACTCCCGGCCATGCCACCAGTCCAGAGGTGAAGATGCGATTCCTGTAGGAGTCCTTCGGACGCTGGATGCAGTTGGTGGTCATTAGAATCGCACCAGGAAAGGCGTCAAACTCCTTGATCTGATCCTGCCAGGCCCCGCCATAGTTTCCGACAAGATGGGCATATTTTTTCAGGCCTGGGTAGCCATGGGCCGGAAGCATTTCTCCGTGGGTGTACACATTGATGCCGGTACCTTGAGTCTGCTTCAGCAATTCTTCCAGATCTTTCAGGTCGTGTCCCGAGACTACTATAGCTTTCCCAGCGCGTGGAGTAATGCGCACCCGCGTTGGGACAGGGTCACCGTATGAGCCGGTATTGGCTGCGTCGAGCAGTTCCATTGTTTTGAGATTCATTTCGCCGCATCGCAGCGCAAGCTGGAGAAACTGTTCGCTTGAAGTGTCTGGATCGCCCACTGCAGAGAGGGCCTCATGGAAAAATGAGTATATAGCGTCATCTTCCCTGCCGAGAATCATTGCGTGATCTGCATATGCTGCCATGCCCTTGAGTCCGAGCAAGACGAGGTCATGGAGATACGCGCGTTCCTGGCCCAATGACGCGATTCTCGCTTGAACGCCGACGCTTTGACCCTGATGTGCGAGCGCCTCGATATCTGAAGCGAGTGGGTCGGGCGCCAGGCCCATGAGATTTTCGATCTGTTGGAAACAATCAGGCCGTCGGAGGCATGCTTCCTCATAGAGGCCGCGAATTCGGGCCGTAATCGCCGCTCCTTCCCTGATCTTTTCGGCCACGCGTTCGGGGTCGAAGTTCACATTCGTAACTGTCGTGAACAGCGCCTCGATCACAAATCGGTCTGTATGACGGTCTGTCACGCCAAGCTTTCTTGCTCTATAGGCATAAGCGCCGACGCGTTTCGTAACAGCGACCAGGAGATCCTGGAGGTCGGCAGTCTGTACGTCCTTGCCGCAGATGCCAACCATTGTGCAGCCGGTTCCCTTGGCAGCTTGCTCACACTGATAGCAGAACATTCTTACCCTCCTCTCATTTTGTGCTGTCTGTTTTCTTGACGCGCAAAAGGCTGGAAGCCTTTGCGAGTGTTGTTTTTGAAAGGCGGCGCTGAGCGATGTTTGTGATTCTTTGGAGCATATCGCCGAGTATGCAAGTGCTCCTGCCGCATTTTGGCTGGTTGAAGACGCAGGATTTTTCAGAAAGAGGGCCCTCTATAGCCTCGAACACTTCCAGCAGGCTTATCTTTGCGGCGTCGCGGGCGAGGCTGAATCCCCCATTCGGCCCGCGCATTGCAACACAGATGCCTGAGCGGGCTAACTGCTGGAGCACTTTCACCAAGTGTGCTTCAGACACGCCCAGGGACGCTGCCACTTCCGATGCTTTTGATTGACGGTTGGGCGCTGCCGCAAGACAGGCAGCGGCGTGTATTGCTATTGCGCCGGCCTCTGAAATTCTGAAAACGCATTTCATAGTGCACTTCTTTGCTAACTTCTATTCAGGTACAACTTTACCAGAATAGTCCGCCAATGCAAGAGATATTTCTTTTTTTTCTTTTGGGAGAGGAGGGAGGCTGCCGGCATTCAGGCGCCGGCGCGCAGACAGACCGTCTGGAGTATGCCTTCCCACGGTTTTGCCAGGCTGCGCATCCGTGTTCCATAGTGGTTTAATTCTGGCTTGTGCCAGGCAGGCGGGTTTACTATCGTGCGTTTCGAAATGGATATATGCGCCTTTTTGTGCGCGTTTGAATTTGAAGAAGGAAGGGAAGGGAGAGATGGGCAAAATAG
>CALETX010000400.1 GCA_937920455.1 uncultured bacterium | reverse complement strand
TGGGGTGAAGGTGTGGCATACTGGAATTATGGGATGCGGTATGCCTTCATGTTTCTACTGAGCTTGGAACGCGCACTTGGCCGAAGACATTCGGCTTTCGAATCAGAGGGAACGAGAAGGACCATTTACTTTCCGCTTGATTTTGCGCCATACGGCCTTTCTTGCGGCTTCGGGGACATAGGCGACACCGTTTGGACACCGGTGGCGGTTCATTATGCCGCTGCTGAGCGAATGGGGGCGCTGGATGTTATTGCATGTCTGGATGCTGTTGCCAAGCCCGATCGGGAGTCCTCCTGGCCGACCTCGGCTGAGATACTGGCGCTCCATCCTCGCGTTGAGTCTCGGTCTCAATCAGGAGGCAAAGGGGCTGGAATCAAGTTATATTCAGGCATCGGCTGGGCACGAGCGGCTGATTCTTGGCCGCGACCGCATTTTTATGTTTCTGTGCGCGGCGGTCATACGCGAGGCCCTCACAACAGCGCAGATCTGTTGAGCTGGCATGCTCTTGTGGACGGCAGGCGGATGATCTGGAGTTGTACGAATCACGAATACCTCGACACCACCTTCAGCGACCGGCGATTCGATATGGCTGAAATGAGGCCGGATACCAAGAACACAATTCTGATTGGCGGCGTGGGAATGTCACATCCTGGGGAAGCGCGCATAGAATGCATCAACATTTCAGGGTTTGATTCTATCCGCGTTGATGCGACATCAGCGTATCGTCTCGGCTACTGCGGATGCCAGATGGCACGTTTCGTGGGAAGGCTATTCACATGGCTGAACGGTGCTGGGCTGATTGTGCTGGACACTGTGGAACTTGAGCAGCCCAACAGGATAGAGTCGCGGATTCACACACATGCCGAGGTGAAGGTGGAGGCGACTGGTGTTGAAATTCGATCTGGAGATGCCACACTGAGGCTTGCATTTGCTGCTTCGGCGCCGGCTATACTTGCTCAGTCGTTCACTGCTCCTACAAATCCACAGGAAGAGCCGGCACGGGTAATCAGGTGGGCAACGAGAGGAGTGGATCCACGTGTGGCGCTTGGAATGCTTGCCGCGCCTGACTGTGATATTCTCGGCCTTGATATGCTGGCAACAGAGGAAAGGATTGTTGTGAACGCGAAGATTGGTGCGCGGGCATACTCGGTCGAAGCGACATGGCATTTACTGCCGGAATGTGAACCAGAAGACAAGGAGGCAAGATGAAGGCGACGAGGTTGCTGGAAGACACAAACGAATACTTTCGTGTTTCTGTTACAGAGGCCCGACCCCTGGAAATCCTGAAAGGCGCCGTTGTGTTGAAAACCACCGCAGTTTTGCAGAGCAAGAAAGCGGTTTCGGAAACGGACTCAGAAATGCTCAAGAGACTCAATCTTCCGGCAGTAGGCCAGTCGGTAGAGGGAAGGCTGCGGATAGATGTCCTTTCGGACGATGTTATCCGCGTGAGATATGCGGAGGGCGCAACAGTGCCATTGAACGCCACTCCGATGGTTGTTGGTGCACCGGCAGCTTGTCGTCGGTGCAAGATTGACAGGGCGTCGGACCGGATGCTCATAAAGACGGCAAAGGTGATTTTGAGCGTGTTATTGAAGCCGTTCAGGGTGGAAGTCCGCGACGCGCACGGCGGGGTATTATGCGGGATTAGTGGCCCTGAAAAGGATAATTTCGCGTGCTGGGATGCAGTCGGCACAGGTCTGTGCAGGCCGCGTCGTGACGGACGGCCTGTGGCGGTGGAGTGTTTTGATCTTCGCCCGGCAGAAGCGATTTATGGGTTCGGTGAAAGATTTACCCGATTGAACAAGGTAGGACAGACTGTTGATCTGGACATGGTTGATGCTCTTGGAGTGACGACTCCGAGGGCATACAAGAACATTCCGTTTTTCATGAGCACCTCAGGATACGGAGTGTTCTTCAATCATTCGTGTTTGATGACGGCATATGTGGGGAGCCGCAGCACGGTGGATATTCAGATGGTATTGGATGACGATTTCCTCGATTACTATCTGTTCTTTGGAGATTTGACAAGAATCCTTTCTCTTTACACGGACGTGACTGGCAAGGGAACCTTGCCGCCGAAGTGGACATTTGGGTACTGGCAAAGCAAGATAAGCTACAGGAGCGCTGAAGAGACGTTAGAGATTGCACGAAAAATGCGCGAGCATCATGTGCCATGCGATGTGATTCATCTGGACACGCACTGGTACAAGGAGGACTGGTACTGCGATCTTGAGTTTGCGCGGGCTCGCTTTCCCGATCCTGGGGCATATCTTGCCGAGCTCGCCAAGATGGGATTCAAGGTATCCCTGTGGCAGCTCCCTTATATACCTTCCGGATCCAAACTTTTTGAAGATTTGAAGGCTGTAAACGGCTTTGTAAGGAAAGCCGATGGGTCCATTTATGACTGCGGAATCTGCTTCACGCCGGGGTTCAAGGAGAAGGGAGGGATTGTCGGTGTGGTTGATTATACGAACCCTGCCGCAGTGAAAGTGCATCAGGATGCTTTTCGAAAACTTTTCCGGCTTGGAGTCAGAGTGGTCAAGACTGATTTCGGAGAAGCAGCTCCTCTTGACGGAGTTTATCACGACGGCACGCCTGGGCATCGTATGCATAACTTGTATCCGCTTCTCTATAACAAGGCGATTTTTGAGGTGACCAAACAGGAAACAGGCGACGGCGTCGTATGGGCAAGGTCGGCGTGGGCGGGCAATCAGCGCTATCCGCTCCATTGGGGCGGGGACAATAGTCCAAATTGGCATAACATAATACCTCAAATGGAAGCCGGGCTCTCCTTCGGTCTTTCGGGGTTTCAGTTCTGGAGCCAGGATATAGGAGGATTCTGCGGCCAGATAAACGAGCCGCTCTTGATCCGATGGATGCAGGCTGCGATGTTCATATCCCACAGCAGAATTCATGGTTTCGGCGATCGGGAAATATACAAGTTTTCAAGGAAAACATTTCTCCTCTGCAGGGAGTTTATCAGGTTGAGATACCGCCTCCTGCCCTATATTTACGGCTCATCTCGCAAATGCGTGGAAGAATCGCTTCCGATGATGCGGCCGCTTGTTCTTGAATTTCAGGACGATCCGAACACGTGGGATATCGGGGACGAGTGGTTTTTCGGGGACCATTTATTAGTTGCGCCGATTTTCACGCCCGATGGAAAAAGAAGGGTATATTTTCCCGAAGGTGTGTGGACAGACTGGTGGACCGGCAGGCGAATTGAGGGGGCGAAGTGGATGGAAGTCAATGCGCCGGAAAGAATCATGCCTCTCTATCTGCGTGAGGGGGCGATTGTTCCGATGGGCCCAGTGATGCCGTACGTAGACGCGAAGCCTGTCAAGGATGCCGAGGTGCGTATTGCTCCTTTTACAAAGCGAGGAAGATCCAGGCTGGATGTTCATCTCAACGGCAAATGGGTGCCGATTACGTATGAATATTCCTCGTCGGGACACATTGTGAGAGTCGGAAGAAATGACGCGCGTTTGAGAGTCAAGGTGGCCGGCAGAGCTGCGCCAAGATTGAAGGTTGTGGAAGAATAGCAGGCCGCACGGATCCGTGAGAACGAGCGCG
>CALETX010000399.1 GCA_937920455.1 uncultured bacterium | reverse complement strand
GGCCTGATCCTTGCCGGATGAGGCGGCTTTCCACGTCAGATAAGCGATTAAGAAATTGCCTCGCAACACTCGCTTCTGGCTTTGCCTGATGCGAGGGACAAGCTGCTTCAAATAGGGGAGCGCAGCCAGATGCTCTTGTCTGGCCTGACTAACTTCGGCCATCAACCAGTCAAGGTGGTCCCAATAATAAAGCCGCTCCTGCTCGAGCGGCATCTGTCCGTCTATTACCAGAGACAATCGCCGAGCCATTGACTCGTATGCCCGCATTTCGCGGGCCATGGATACAAACCACGGATCGAACTTTCTGGCTGCAATGGAGCCGCGAAACTTGTCGCCATTTTCATCCATAAACTGGAATGCGTCTGCGCCAGCGCCCAGATAGTCGATTAGTATTCTATATAGCGATGCCGCAGCATCTGATGCCTTGTCACCGGCATCAGGCGCCTTCAGATACTGCTTATATCGCGCAACTGCAGTGCGAAAGTCCCCCACAAGCTCGGCATTCTCCGCGGCAAGCCGCATCAGCTCGGGCGGCACACTGAAATGATTCGAAAGGTAGGTCTTTATCGCAAGTACCGCAGCATGCGGACGCCTTAGATCGCGGCCAAGCGTCATCAACTGCACAATGTCGGCTTCCGAAAGATTAGAAGCGTCTCTTTGGGCTTTGTAAAGCAGCGTCTCGAAAGCCTTCTTCTGCGATTCTTCCGGTGTCTGTTGTGCAGGCGCGACAGCTGCCGCACATAACACAAGGGCGACGGCACACAGAGCGGTCTTCACCAAGTTCATCCTTCCTTATCCTTCCCCCCCGCCTTTTTCAGCTGGGCTTCAATCTTCGGCATTATCTGTTTTGCTTTCTCAGCATACGCGCTGTCCGGATATTCAAAAATAAGCTGTGAACACTTCTCCGCGGCTTTCTGGTAGTCGCCCGAACGGTAGGCAACAAGGACCCACTTCAGAATCATGCTATCCAGAAACTTCGCGTCGGGGTAATCCTGGAAAATCTGCTCCAGAAGAGCGTTCGCCTGGCCGAAATCCTTGGTCTCTATGTGGTAGTCAACAAGTTTCGCGAGCGAGGCGCCGGCAAACTCGCTTTCAGGATATCGTTCCGCGCACAGTTTGTACTCCCTTATGGCGGCCTCTGACCCAGGCTTGGTGGTCAGCTCGGTGATTTCCGCAATTCTGAACTGCGCCTCGGCCTTAGCAGAAGACTTCGGCAGGGACAGGACCTGTCGGTAAACCTGCATAGCGTCGTTGTATTGCTTGTTCTCAAGGCGGATGCTGGCAATGCCCATAAGTGCTTGATCAACAAACGGCGAGTCCGGATAAAGCCTGTTAAAGAGATTGCAAGTAGCTATGGCGCTGGCCAGGTCGTCTGCCGCCATGTGCAGCTCCCACTTAAGCCGAAAGGCCTCCTGTTTCAGCGAGGTGGGAACAGGCGTCCTGGTCCGAATGATGTAATCCGCCCGCTCCAATCCTTCCTGCGCCTTCTCCTTTGCGCCCTTCAAGAGTCCCATGCTCCGGAATATGCGGGCAAGTTCCAGATATGCCTGTCCTTCCACCAGGTTTTTCTTGCATTTCACGACGACATCGAAAACCACGTCCTGGCTGGCCTTTGGCGCGTTGTCAATCTCTCCGATAACAGTAATGAGCGCCTCAACAGGACGAGACACATCGCCGTTGATGTGACGCTCGTCTGTGTAATACGCCACAATCTGGTCATCAATAGCCGCCGAGAGCGTATCGTCAGCCTGCTGTACTGGCTCGTCGGGCTGTGTGGATTTCACCATCACCCGGCCGCGAAACTTTCCGGAGTGCACCGGTGACTGGCCGGTTTCCGTCAACGTGACCACCACCTGGTCCCGGATCTGGTATTTCGTCTCGCCCTCAGCGAGGAAGCGTTGGATATCGAAGCCCTTGGCAGCCGTTCCGCTCTCTTCGGCCTCCTCCGCCAGTTTGTACCGGGAAACGATTCTGATTTCAGCGCCGTCAGCCGCATCGCTCACGTCAAGATCCGCGTCAACGAGCTGGACAAATATCGGTTGATCAAGAAAGGCAACAGACGCAGATGTCTCGCCGTCACCCAACATGAAGCCAAGCGCGGCCGTTGAAACCACATGAACCACGGATTCTCTCACGACATTTGCCTGACCATCCTTCGCGTTTTCGTCAGTGTAACGACAGATTATGGAATCCCCGCCCATCACATCAATCACTCCATTTTCAGGTTTAGGCGCGCCGATTTCCGTAGGCAGGGAGCCGATAAAAACATCCGCGTCGGCGGATAGCGGAATGCATTCTATCCGTTCGCGATCACCTTTCTTTGTCTCAATACTGACGAAAACCTGTTTGCCAAGGTTTGCGAGAACTGGCAGATCAGAATCCTGAACCTTTACATAGAAACGCCTTCCCGCTTCAACCAACTGAACGGTAGGACTGCCCGGATCCACAAACGTTCCCACCAGATTGAGAGCCTCTATGGTCTTATTCCAGTTGCCTTGGGCAAAGTGGCACATTCCTATATAATAGTATGACTGGTTGGCCCAAACGGTATTGGGATACTGGGTTGTTATCTTGCGCAGGATCGGAAATGCGGCCGCATACTGCCGGATCTGAAAATGCGCCACGCCAGTCAAGTACATTGCTTCAAGCATCAACTCTCGCTCTGAGTTAGAAAGTTCTTCTCCTTTCTCCTCAAGCGTGCGCACTTGGTTGAAATAACTGACCGCCTTGATCTGCTCGCGGGCATTCAAGTAATGCTTCCCGAGCGCCAGGGCGGCCTCGTATCGTA
>CALETX010000398.1 GCA_937920455.1 uncultured bacterium | reverse complement strand
GGTTCACGCATGCTGCGCACAACTCAGCGTAGAAATTCTCCGCATCCTCGTGTGAGGCAAAATAGCCGCCGGCCATGCCCCAATCGGTGATGGTTCGGGCCACCCTGTGCACAAGCTGTCGGACGCTGTTTTCCCTCTCAGGCGATCCTGCCGGACCGTAGAAATACTTCGAAGCGACGACATTAGCGGCCAGTTGGGACCAGAACTTTGGCACCTCAACATTCTGTTGCTCAAAAATCACCGCACCTTTATCGTCAGTTATAGATGCGGTACGCGTCTCCCATTCAACCTCATCAAACGGGTTGATTCCTTTGCTGCTCAGAACGCACGGTATGCGCAACCCTTTGCCTTGGGACTGTCGTTCGCCTTCTGTGGTTTTCTTGCCGTTTCTGGAACGGCGACGTCTGAATCTCTCCGATTCCTGTACGCCGCGTGATTCGGACGTTTCTCGAACATCAAGCATGACGCACCTCCGCCCTAGACAAATAAAGCCCTGAACAACACGTGAATGACCGGCGCAATTTGAAGGCGAGCACCCGCGCGTACCGGCCTTTACCCCGCATCGCCGACTCTAGTCAAATACCCCTATATATTGCATAGCGCAACAAAAAATATACAGCCCATTGTGGTTTTCGCGGATTTTTCTAGGGGAAAAGTGCCCTGTGAACCGCAAAAAAAATCATGTATTTAACTCCGCACCGTGGTTCGTTGCGTCGTGAGTTATCCCATCTCGTGTCCTCACGCGGTTCAAAACGGCCCTCGAACGAGGTTTGACCTCCACAACAACAGGCGCCCCCTCCAGACCGAATCGCTCTCGAAGTTTACGTACGAGATAACCTTTATAGTTAGATGTAAGAAGATCCACATCGTTTACGTAAAGACGCAGGCGAACCGGCTCGATTCCAGTCTGAACCGCATAGAATATCTTCAGCCGCCGTGCGTGGTCGGCCGGAGCATGAACGGATTGTTGAGCGTCGCCCAACACTCTGTTCAACAGCCCGGTTGGAAGAGTCGCCCGCGTCTGCGCTGCCACCTGATCCAGCGCCTCGACAATCCGTTCAATGTTCAGACCGGTCATGGCGGATACGAAAACAAGCGGGCAGAAGGAGAGAAACGGCATCACGCGCCACACGGCATCCCTGTACTCATCCTCATCCGCGCCCTTTGCAAGATCCCACTTGTTGACCGCAACAACACATCCCTTGTTCTGCTCAATGATCAACGAAGCAAGCTTCTTGTCAACCTCGCCCGGCCCTTGAACCGCATCAATCATCAGCAATGCAACATTCGATGTGCGGATGCTGGCTTCCATGCGCATTCTTCCGAACACTTCAACAGCCGATACTTTCCGCCCACGCCCTTTCGCTCCAGCCGTGTCTATCAGCAAGTATCGTCTTGCTTCACTTCCATCGCCAATGATCAGAGATGCCTCGACGCTGTCGCGGGTGGTGCCCGGAACCGAGGAAACTATCACCCTCTCGGTTCCAAGCAGTCTGTTGACCAGAGAAGACTTGCCAACATTCGGTCGCCCCACAATCGCCACCCTGAGGGAGTTACTCGCTTCCCCACAGGTCTCTGAAGGGAGGCACCTCAAGGCTTCCGCCATCAATGGTTCCAAACCACGCCCGTGCAGAGCAGACACGGGAAAGAGGGGAAAGCCAAGCTCCTCGAAATCCCCGCTACGCTCGTCCTGCGCCGCTGCATCGCATTTGTTAACAGCCACCAGAACGCGCCGGCCAGTCCTGCGCAGACGGCGAGCCACTTCTTCATCCAGCGGAACCAGACCAGCCTGGCCGTCAACCACAAAGATAATTACGGCGGCCTCCTGAATCGCGAGGTCAACCTGTCGTTCAACTCCGGCCTCTATCTCGTCGGATGGAGCGGCGTTATCCATGCTTCCTATGCCTCCGGTATCAACCAGCACAAACAGCTCCCCACCCCATGCGGCCTGGCTCATGAGCCTGTCCCGAGTAACGCCCCTTTCCTCATGAACGATCGCTACCCTGCGGCCCACAATTCTGTTGAAAAGCGCTGACTTGCCAACGTTGGGCCGGCCAACTATCGCCACGATTCGTCTTGATGAAAAATGTCGAGTCTCGCTCATTCCGATCTGCGACAATGCAGAGACATTCAGAATCAGTCTGGCTGGGATCGTTCGATCTTCGCCCACGTGTCCTTGAGAGTGACTGTCCTGTTGAAAACAGGCCGCCCCGGAGCCGAATCAGAATCTGCGCAGAAATATCCCAACCGTTCAAACTGGTAGTGAGATCCGGGAGGAACAGAAGCCAGAGAGGGCTCAACCCATCCTTCGACGACCTCAAGGGACCTCGGATTCAAAAACTTCTTGAAATCGCCGTCCTCTCCCGCCGCCCTGGCTGGTTCCTCCACCATAAAGAGCCTGTCGTAAAGCCGGAATTCCGCCCGCACAGCATGGCGTGCTGAGACCCAGTGTATTGTGCCTTTCACTTTGCGCCCGTCCGGAGTGCCTCCGCCGCGGGAGGCCGGATCATAGTTGGCATGAATTTCGACAATCTCACCGCTGTCGGCATCCTTGATTATGCTCGTGCATGTCACATAGACGGCATACCTTAGCCGTACCTCCCTCCCCGGCGCGAGTCGGTGATACTTGGGAGGAGGATTCTCGCGAAAATCATCGCGTTCTATGTACAGTTCGCGAGAGAACGGCACTGGCCTGGCGCCAGCCGAGGGGTCCTCTGGATTGTTCAACGCCTCGAATGTCTCCTCAGCATTTTCCGGGTAATTGTCTATGACAAGCTTCAGCGGCCGCAGGACAGCCATAGCCCTTGACGCTCGCTTGTTCAAATCGTCTCTCATGCAGTGCTCCAACAGCGCGATGTCCGTGAGGCTCTCATATTTGGTCACCCCTACGCGCTCCGCAAAATCCCTTATCGCAGCCGCAGTACATCCACGACGGCGAAGCCCCGCAATTGTCGGAAGACGCGGATCATCCCACCCTTTCACATAACCACCCTGCACCAGTTCCTGAAGCATGCGCTTGCTCATCACCGTATAGCTCAAATTCAGGCGGGCAAACTCATGCTGCATGGGGCGGATCGGTGGATTCACCTGCTCAACCACCCAGTCATACAAGGGACGGTGCACCTCGAACTCAAGGGTGCACAGTGAATGCGTGACTCCCTCGAACACATCCTCCAGAGGATGCGCAAAATCGTAAGTGGGATAGATGCACCACTTGTCTCCGGTCCTGTAATGTCGCGCTCGCATGATTCTATACAGAACAGGATCGCGAAGATGAATATTCGGAGAAGACATGTCTATCTTCGCGCGAAGGCACAACGAGCCATCAGGAAACTCTCCCGCACGCATTCTCTTGAACAGATCCAAACTCTCTTCAATGGGCCTGTTCCTGTAGGGGCTCTCTTTCCCAGGCCGGGTCGGAACGCCGCGGTACTCCTTCCATTCCCCCTGCGACAGCTCACACACATAAGCCTTGCCGCGCCGGATGAGATCAACAGCCACATCGTACATACGCTCGAAGTAATCGGCCGCAAAATAAAGGTCCTCACCCCAATCCCACCCCAGCCATTTTACGTCGCGGCAGATCGCTTCCACGTATTCCATGGACTCCTTTGATGGATTTGTATCATCCATCCTCAGATGACATTTTCCCCCGAACTCCCTCGCTATGCCGAAGTCAATGCAGATGGCCTTTGCATGGCCGATGTGCAGATAGCCATTCGGCTCTGGCGGAAATCGCGTCACAACGCGGCCGCCGGTCCGGTTGGATGCAAGATCCTCCTGAACAATCTTACGTATGAAGTTACCAGGCGATTCCCCACCGGTCTTCATAATGATCACTCCTGTGCCCCGTAGGCGCGTTCGTAGCGACTTTGGAGTTCCTTAAGCTCCCGACCCTGAACGCCGTGCCCCGCAGCGAGCAGCAGCTCCTGCGCGTAGATCAACCGCCTAAGGGAGAGGTCTCTCCCCAATATCTCCATGCTCTCAAAAAGCGGCAATGACACGGCTGATCCACAGATAGCGACAAAAAAGGGCGTCAACGCAGACTTGAGTTTTATCTGTTCAATCACTGCAATCTTTTCGAAGACTTCACGCAGGCGATCCTTCTCCCAGTTCTCCACTTTTTCCAGTTCCCACTGTCCGATCTTCAGCAACTCGGCAACGCGTATTTGATCCTTTGTCGGCCCAAGCAAATCCTCAACCCTGTAGTTCAACCTGTCGGCGAAAAGGAAAGCAGCCATAGGCACAAAATCGCCCAGCCTCTGCAGGCGAGGTTGAGCAAGCGGCACGATGCGCCTCCAATAATCGCAGTTCAGGCGCCACTGCGCAAGGCGCAGAACCAATTCGTCGGGACTCAGATGCCTTATGTATTGAGCATTGAAGCTGGCAAGCTTGTTCAGATCGAATATCGGCCCTCCAAGACTGATCCGATCAATATCGAAATCTTCAAACATCTCCCGCAGGGAGAAGATCTCCCTGCCGTCGGATCTGCTGTACCCCATGAGGCATAGATAGTTCGAAAGCGCTTCAGGAAGATAGCCTGCATCCCTGTAATAAAGAATGCTTGTCGGATTGCGGCGTTTGGAAAGCTTCGTTTTGTCAGGATTTCGAAGCAGAGGCAGATGAGCAAACTCCGGCGGCTGCCATCCAAAAAGGGAGTAAAGCAACACATGCTTTGGCGCCGAACTGATCCACTCCTCTCCCCTGATCACGTGGGTTATTCTCATGAGATGATCGTCAACAACATTGGCAAGGTGATAGGTAGGATAACCATCCGATTTCATCAACACCTGATGATCAATCTGGTTCCAGGGAATTCGAATCTCCCCTCTGAACCTGTCCCTGAAAACACACTCTCCCTCACGGGGAACGCGCATCCTGATGACGTATGTCTCGCCGGCGTCAATCCTGCGCTTTGCCTCGGCCGAAGATATTGAAGCACACAAACCGTCATAACCCTGAATGGATGCCTTTTCCTGAGCCTGGCGTTTGCGAAGCTCCTCCAGCCTCTCCGAAGAGCAGAAACATGGATACGCGCCACCCTCTTTTACCAACCGATCCACATGGTCCCTGTAGATGGACAACCTTTCACTCTGCCGGTACGGCCCGAAATCTCCTCCAATATCCGGCCCTTCGTCCCATGCAACCCCTAGCCATCTCAACGCTTCAATCAGGGCCACTTCCCATTTCGGGGAGGAGCGAGTTCTGTCAGTGTCTTCAATCCGAAGCACAAACCTCCCACCGTGCCTTCGAGCAAATGCCTGGTTGAACAAAGCAACGTATGCCGTTCCTATATGGGGTGTCCCCGTAGGCGATGGCGCCACACGAGTTCTCACCGTCTCCTGGATATTTATCATTATTCTTTTGTCTCCTCTGCGAGCTACAAAAACTAGCTCAAAACACAAAAAACTCTCAACCTCCTTTTTCCTGACCTGAGCACATATTCATCAACATCTCAGCATTGATGTCGTCAAGGGAGCGCACAACCATATCAGCTGCGGAAAAATCATGGTGCCTGGTAAAACGATTTGGCACCGCCAAGCATCGCATTCCTGCTCTCTTTGCCGCCACAATCCCTTTTTCCGCATCCTCTATCACCACGCACTTTTCTGGCTTCACCCCTAACCTCCGCGCAGCAACTATAAAAATATCTGGCTCAGGCTTCACCCGCATCACATCGGTTCGTGTCACCACAACATCAAAATAACAGCTCATATCCAGCGCAGCCAGCACGGCAGCCACCGCGTCCGGATATGAGGACGATGCAAGAGCCAGCTTCGCAACCGGCGCCAGACGCTCCAGAATCTCCAGCGCGCCTGGCATCGGCTTGGCATGTTTGGCAATGAGTTCCCTGTACAAGGCAGACTTTTCAACCCGAATAGCCTCAGGATCCGCGCATATCCCTTGCTTGGCCAGAAATTCCGCTATTCCTCTTCCATTCCTTACCCAGTGCTCCACGTACTGATCCTCTCCAAGAATCACTCCTCGCCGACCTAGCACCTCCTGGTACGCCAGGCAATGGAGAGGCTCAGTGTCTGCAAGAAGGCCGTCCAGATCGAAAAGCACAGCCGCCGTCATCCTCCCTCCCTCATCGTCATCAACAGAGCCATGAAGATGTTTCCCACCCCTGTAACACAAAGTGGTAGTTGACACATTCATTTTTTTGTGCAAGGTAAATCTGAGACCAAAGCGGGAGGAAAGACCGATGGCCTATTTACGGATAATGACAGGCCCACAAAAAGGTCAAAAATATGAAATAGACAGGGACGAAATGGTCATCGGAAGGGCTTCAGAAAATGTCGTTGTTCTCGAGGACCCCTCCGTATCAAGCCGTCATTGCGCTATCCTCCGCTCTGGGCGCCGCTTCACCTTGAGAGATCTGAACTCAACTAACGGAACAAGATTAAACAGCGTGACGGTAAAAGAACACCAGCTCAGTCCGAAAGATATAGTTTCGGTCGGAAGCGTGGACATCCTGTTCGACGGTGACGATATCGAGCCTTTTGAGCCTCCAAAAGCCGCAACCGGACCTCAGGTGACCGTGCGCATACCGGCAACGTCCATCGGAAGCGCCGCATCTGCGTTCAAGGCAAAAAAAGACACAAAGCTATTCTGGATCGTGACGCTGTCAGCCGTAGGCATAATCGCCCTGGTGATGTTGCTGGTCTTCATCGTGAAGATTCTCTCAGGCAGCGCGCCAAGCCCCATCTGACGAAACTGTCTTATATCGGCTTCAGAACGGTATCCTTCGCATCTTCAACTTCGATTATCATTCGCGAGCCGTCTTTCCGCACTCTGACCCGAGCCTTCTGCCCTTTTGGTGCGTCGCTGTATCGCACGCATGCTTCGGCTGCTTTTCGGATAACGTCGTCTGAAACCTCGCCGCAAATAACGGCCGAGGGGCCAGGAGCCGACTCCACCTTCAAAAGCGCCCTGTTGCCTGCCTTCTGTTCTATTATCTCGTTCTCAGCTCTGTTCCGCCCCAATACAAGCTTTGTGCGCTCTCCAAGCCTGAAATGCCTGCCAATCCTAAGAAGCGCGATTTCCACCGGATCAGGATCTGCATCGTGAGTCAGCAGATCCTTCAGCCTTCTGGAAAAACCTGGATCGGTCAGCAGACACCCTCCCGCCGGCGTCGGATAGTCGGCCAAGCCATACTTCCGCGCCAATTCCATCTGAGGCTTTCTGCTCCGCCCCCTAAGGTCCAGAAGCTTCTGACGGTCAACCAACCCCTCTCTTTCAGGACGTGTTTCCGGAAGCAGCCTCGCGCTCAGTGGTCTCAGAACCAGCTCACCATACCCCGACTCGTGTGCAACTGTCTCAAGACTCGCCCGGTTCTGCGACATCGGCCGCTCGTCAAGGACCTCGCCCGTTGCAAGAAAATCCATTTGCAGTTTTTTCAGGAGCTGGCCAGCCCGTTTCAACATTCTGGCATGGCAATCAATACAGGGATTCATGCAAGAACCGAAACCATGAGGAGGATGACGCAAGAGTTCCATTATGTCACCGGTGAAATCCTCGACATGAAGCGGGATGCCGAGCTTCGACGCGGCTTTCAACCCAGCCTTGCTGTCAAAAAAAGGGCTCTCAAAGACAATGCCGTGAGTTTCGACACCTTGTTCCCTCAGAACACATACAGCAAGCTGGCTGTCAAGACCACCGGAAAGAAGACAAAGCGCCCGAGCTTTTCGCATGGCCGTATCCCTAATCTGGCCAACCTTCCCGGGACTAACGGGTCTCTGTAGCAGCGTCCGAAACCTTGTATATATCCCGCCACGCCGCTGCCGCTACGCACACGCCCAGAGGAAGAGTCGCAATAATCCCGATACCGCAGACAATCAAGCCGATTCCGCCCAGTATTCCGGACACAAGCGCCAGGGTAAGAAGGTTCACAAAGTTCGCGTTCACCATCGCAATGGCTTCGTTGATCGCCGATCCGATGTCCCTCTTTCTATCAGCGACAAGAAACAGCGCCACAAGCAGATACGGCTGGATAACAACCGAAACCGCAACGTGCAGGATCGGCCCTGCAAAAGGAATTTTAGCAAAAACGACCGAAATTAGTGACACGCCCACGCCTATAAGCCCAACAACCAGTGCAGGAACAAATACCTGAAAACCTGCAAAAACATCCCCCACTTGCGGCTTCGGATCGCGGTTGTCCACATACGCCAGCGCCATCAGAGCCAACCCGGCCATCAGCGGCCCGGCCAGTATGCCTACTGTCACAATCGAAAGCACGAGCGCTATCAACCCTGCAATTACCAGGGGCGCTAGGCCCTCTTTGTAAGCATCAATGCCCTTCTTTATCCACGCATCGAGATTGAGTTGGATACTGCTCATTTTTCCACTCCAAACGTTTAGGTCTCCGGTATCATCGCAGAGGCCGTAGGGAAAGGTCAAGCAACTCATTCATGGAACATCAAGCCACCGATGCGCTCGTTCGGACACTCTGTCAAAGCAAACAAGCTCATCCCGTCACGGCCTATCGCATGGCTCGCGCAGTCGAAATATGGCGTGTCCACGATCGGAATTGTGCCTTGACCCTGCCGCGCATAGTTTATCAAGGCTTCATGAGCGTCCGGTGGCTTTCTTGAAACGTTCCACCAGAGCTTTCGCCTCATCGGCCGGTAACGGTCCAGGATTGAAAAGATAACGGGTGTCCGGCAAAGCCATCTCGAGGAAACTCCCTATTTCCTTCTCATCCAGCCACGCCTGCATCAGTACCGTTTTACCCGAAAAGGCCCTGATAGCCGGCATCGGGCCCGGGCTCTGAAACACGCGATTCAGCCCCCGCAGATTCGGTATTTTCCTAAAAGCTCCGTATTGGTGATCCGCAGCGGCGCAGCAATGCACAAAAAGTCCGCCGAACTCCTTGCTGAGGGCGACAAGTGACGGCAGACTATGCTCTTCAAACATTTCAGTCGAAATCGCGCCTGCCTCGTCTTCCGACAACCACACACCGAGTTCGGGCGGCGCCCACGCGGTTGGACAATGGCACAAATTTACATTCCCAAACTCTTTAATGAATGCGCGAAGAAATCCGGCAAGCAGCCTGTGGCACTTTTCGACAAGGCGCCGGACAGCATCCGGTTTCTCATACAGCGCCATCAGAATATTTTCCTTCTTCCATACCAACACCGCAATGTCGAACGGGCTCTGAATGTCAGGCACCCCTATTGGCGCATCGGCGCCCACACGCGATCTGGCAACTGCCGCAATTTCGAAAAACCTCGCAAGTGGCGGAGAATCCACAGGGTCAGGATCAGGCAACGCGTCGGCCTCCTCAGCATTCTCTACCGCCGGAAGC
Organism: uncultured bacterium; assembly: GCA_937920455.1. Lineage (GTDB taxonomy): Bacteria > Verrucomicrobiota > Kiritimatiellia > UBA8416 > CALETX01 > CALETX01. The sequence continues at coordinate 2,046 of CALETX010000398.1, read as the reverse complement.
GCGCAGGCGTTTGTCTCCATGCCTTCGTAAACATGAAGCCTGCACCCGAACGCCGCCGCAAAGATGCCTGTAGTTGTGGCCAGACGCACGTAAGGAACACTATCGTCGTCAATCTCCTGGCTTTGCATAACCATTGCTTCATAACTCTCTTCAATCCACGGACCCCACGTATGAGCCGGCTTGTCTGAACACAGGAAATCGCCGGCGGGATTTGGGGGCCAAGGCGGAGAAACAATTATTCCATGGCCCCTGAAAGGACCGGAAAACAGATCTTTCAAGAATTGTTTATTGCGTTCGAACGCCATGTGAGCAACCATAATACCTTCTCATAGGGCAGTCAAACAGTTACCCAGCCGCGTCCTTTTCACAAAACGGCCGGTCCGACGTTCTTGCACCCAGATGAAGATTGATGTTACATTCGCTCATGGAGGTAACGCCATGATACGACGACCCGCAGAGATGAAAATGGAATCGCGCCCCAACATGCGAGGGGGAACCGGAACGGTCGCAATACGTCATTATTTCTCAAAAGAGGAGTTCCGCGCGCCAGTTCGCCTTTGCGCGAAGCTCATTATTCCACCAGGCGCAAGCATCGGGATGCATTCACACGACAACGAGGATGAGGTGTACATAGTCACTCGCGGCTCAGGCCTTCTGGATGACGGCAAGACACCCACCCGTATCGCCGTGGGCGACAGTATCCTGACCGGCGGCGGAGGAGCCCATGCCGTACGCAACGACACTTCGGAAGAACTGGAAATAATCGCGCTGATAGCAACCTATCAGGCGCCAGCGCCTTCAAAATAGCCCCGCATGAAAACGGAAGCAATCCTACCCTATGAACTGGCACTGCCGGCGCGGGTCATCTTTGAGGAAGGCGCGTCGAAGCGCCTCCTCGCCGAGGCCGCGGCATTTGGCTCGAGGGGTGTTCTGGCACACAGCAGGTCAGCGGAGAAATCGGGCGCCCTTGCTCGCATCCTCGAGAACAAGCCCCATAGTCTGAACGTGCTGTGTTGGCGATACCGCGGAGGAGAACCTCGCCTGACCGACGTCGAGGAACTCCGGCGAGTTGCTTTCGATTTCAAGGCAAACTGGCTTGCCGGCCTCGGAGGCGGCAGCGTGCTCGATACAGCAAAGGCCGCGGCAGGGCTGCTCACCTCCGACAGACCCGTGGTCGAGTACCATGACGGAACCTCCCTTCCGCAGTCAGCAGCACCTTTCCTGGCCGTTCCGACCACCGCCGGCACCGGCTCTGAAGCCACGTCAGTGTGCGTGTTGACAAACCCCCACACAGGGGTAAAGAAATCCTTCAGGCATCCGTCCCTTTTCGCAAAACTCGTTATCCTGGATTCTTTATTGCTTCAGACTTGTCCGCCCAGCGTTCTCGCCGCCTCCGGCATGGACGCCCTGACACAGGCGATAGAATCGTTCACGAGCAAATATGCAACATGGCTCAGCGATCAGCTCGCGTCAAAGGCTGTTGAGCTAATCGCATCATCTTTGCAGCCGGCGTATGAAAGTCCAAACACAACGCACCTGAAGAGCCTCCTGACAGGAAGTTTCCTGGCAGGCGTGGCGCTTTCGCACGCCAGACTGGGCGTCGTGCACGGACTCGCACACCCCCTTGGCGCAAGATACGGAGTGCCGCACGGCCTTGCCTGCTCCGTCTGTCTGCCTCACGCCATCGAGTTCAACAGACCAGCCATTGGATCAAAGTATGAGACTTTGTGCGATCTGGTGGGCTCTGATTTGCTCTTTTTTGTTGAACAACTCACGCTCAGGCTCGGAATCCGGTCTCCTTTCAGTGGCGTTCCGCTCCGTGAAAGAGATACGATCATCGAAGAGACACTTGCCTCCGGATCCACAAAGGCAAATCCGCGGCCCGTTGCCCGCGATGATGTCGTCTGGTTTCTCGAACGCATCTTCAATACAGATGCGTCTCAGGAACAGCAGACCGGTCGGTGATACCCCGTCACCATCCCTCGATGGCAGAAGGAGTTGGGAAGACCAGCCCTGAAAGAGGGGAACATGGCTTGATTGAACAGC
>CALETX010000397.1 GCA_937920455.1 uncultured bacterium | reverse complement strand
CTTTGCGAAAGAGCCGAGATTTGACGATCTTGCTGACGAACTGGAAGCAATTCTGACCGATGCGGTCAGGATTCGACTGCTCGCCGATGTGCCGGTTGGCCTTTTCCTGTCAGGCGGAATGGACTCGAGCCTTATTGGAGCAATCGCGTCTCGACGCGCCGGGGTGGCGGTTAAAGCGTACACGGTCGGTTTCAGCGACGTTCGTTTCGACGAGACCAAGTATGCGTCTGCGATAGCGCGGAAACTTGGCTTGGAGCACGAGGTATTAGTTGTGACTCAAGATATGCGTTCGGCTTGTGAACAAATTGCACGGCATTTTGATGAGCCGTTTGGCGATTCGTCAGCCGTTCCGACTTTTTTTGTTTCCAAGCTGGCTCGTGAGAGAGTTAAGGCGGTTCTTGGGGGAGATGGAGGAGACGAGCTTTTTGCCGGCTATGATTCGTATATCGAAGGCCTCAGACTGTGGGGTCCGCCTCAACAGCGGCGAGCATTTGGCAGGAACAGGAGAGGGTTGGACATATTGTGGGATTGGAGGAAAAGAGCGGCTATTGAGGCGGATCGCCTCACCATGTGGGAAATGACGCTGGGACCATTTCGCAGGAGGCGCCTTTTTACGAAGAAAGCAATAGACGAAGTAGATATGCGGCAGGTGTATTTGGACAGGGAGCGATGGTACGGGCGCGCAAGGAAGGCCGATTTTCTGGGGCAGATGCAGTTTGTGAACTTCAAGACGTATCTTCCCGATGACATTCTCGTGAAGGTTGACAGGATGAGCATGGCGCATGGTCTTGAATGCAGGAGTCCGTTTCTCGATTACAGGATAATCGAGTTCGCTTCACGATTGCCATTTGACGCAAAGATTTCATCAAACGGTGAGAGGAAGAGGCTGCTCAAGCATATTTTGCGGCGTTATCTGCCAGCGGAGTTAGTTGATCGGCCCAAGAAAGGATTCAGCATCCCGTGGCTTGAATGGCACGACGAGGATGAGAATGAAAGACTGCGCGCTCGTTGGCGGCAGGTTTGTGGCGAATGGCTCAGGCCAGAGGCTGCGGACTGGATTTTTTCGGGGCGGAATGACTCATCGGGGATGTGGCACTGGCGAGGATATGCGACTCTTGTTTTTCTAGAGACATTGCGATGAAGGTCTGCATGCTGATCTGGAACTTCTGGCCGGGACCTGAAGGGGGCGCCGAGAGACAGTGTCGAAAGATAGTCAAAGCTCTGCAGCAGCATGGCGTTTCCTCAACAGTCGTGACCAGGTGGTCAAAGTTTACCGCACCGCTACGCGAGGGCAGGGAGGGAGTTGAGGTGGTCAGGCTGGGTTCTCTCGGCCCAATTTTCGAGGCGCTGTGGGATTTGAGAGACACTTTGCGAAGAAGGCGGCTGGATAATGCAAGTTACGCATTGTCAGAAGGCAGTGCGGAATGTTGTCCCAGCCGTTTAAAACCTGGAATGATACTGTTGCGGTTGGAACGGATGGCCTTCATGCGCGCAGCGCGGATGCTTTTCAAGCGAAGGCATAGAGATTTTGATCTGATCCACGTCCATGAAAACCACTGGCTTGCCGGATTTGCAGTCTCGGTGGGCGAAGAGCTTGGGTTGCCAGTCCTGATAAAGGAGGCAACGTTTCCTGTGTTGCCGTTGGATGATGCGTTGCCGAATGCTGCAAAGTTTGATGTGCTTCGCAAAAAGGCGGCGCATCTTGCCCTTACGAAAGAAGCAGCAGATGCACTCGCAAGCGATGGAATTGCTCCGGACAGGATTTTTCTTGTGCCTAATGGAGTTGAGATTCATGAGATGCCGGTAGATGGCGGAGAGAAGGATGTGGTGGGTTTTGTGGGCAATGAACGATGGGATTCCTTTGTGAAAGGGTTTGATGTTCTTCTCGATGCGTGGGAAATGGTCATTCGCGCTAAACCGGAATCCAAGCTGCTGGTTGCCGGACGCATGCTAAAAGAAGATATCCGAAGGCATTTCGGAGTACAAAGAAGCCGGGCAATGGCATCTGTTGAGGCGGTGGGATGGATTTCAAATGTTGATGATTTCTACAAGAGGCTTGGTTTATTTGTTTTGCCTTCCCGGCGAGAAGGATTGTCCAACGCGCTTCTTGAGGCGCAGAGCTACGGCATACCTGCCGTCGTTTCTGACATTCCTGGCAACAGGGCGGTGGTAGAGCATGGACGGACGGGCTTAGTAGTCCCTGTTGGCGATGCAGGAGCGCTGGCGCATGCTGTTATAGGAATGCTTTCAGACAGGGATGCCAGAAGGAGGATGGGGGTGGCCGCCAGAGATCGGATCTTGAGGGATTTTTCAATAGAGACCACGGCTCACCGCCTTCTTGATGTTTACGGAACGATTATTGCAAGACCGCGCGGTTCGTGACGGCCTCAGGGAGCAAGATACTGATTCGTAGAGGCGAAGATCATGGTTCTTAGTGACGCAAGGTTGATTGGACCCGTTGTTGCGACCTTTTTTGCGCTTGTCGGTGTTTACTTGTGCGTTTCGTTGGGAATGTCGGCATGGGTTGTCCTCTCTATGGGGATTGCGGCTTGTCTGCTCATCGGACATCCGCGCAAGCTTTTGTCTCTTTACTTCGCATGGCTTGCTGTCAGCGGTATGTTAGAGGCTTTGCTGGGGCGACTGATCTTTATCATATGGACCGACGAACTCTTGACTCTCCTTTTGCTGGGGGTGGCGGTTGCGACGAGATTCGAAACCGGAAGGGCTCTTCCGGAATACAGGGTTTTTTCGAGAATCTTAGCAGGCCTTGCTTTCTTGTTTATAGCATCGTTTGTTGCAAACAGGCCTCCACTCAGGGCGGCGGTTCATTTCGTCCTCTCATATTTCAGGTTTTTTCTGATCTTCTATTATATGAGACTTTTCGTGACGCCGGCATCACATGTCTGGTTTCTGGCTATGTTTGCCATAATCTTCGGCTTGCAGTTTGTCATGAATGCGGGATGGCTGCTTGGCATTAATCCTTTGCCAAACGAGGCAATACGGGACGGAAGTGTTGATTTTGCTTATGGAAGCTGGCTGGGAGTCACGACAGTGGCATACATGGCGATTGCGTCTCTTTGTCTGTGCGTGGCGTGGTTTAACATGGAGAAGGGCTTCGGAAAACGTTTACTTGCGGCGATCACGGGTGTTATCTGTGGGGTTCAACTGTGGATAACATATACGATGCATGCGTATCTTTTTGCAATTGTCTGTGTGGGGATCCAGATCGCACTGCTATCGAGGCGGACGGGGCAGAAGGTATTGGTGGGTTTTCTCACTCTAACGGCGTTGCTGATCGCGTTCAGACCTCTTGAGCGGCTTGTGGAGGAGAAGAGGTT
>CALETX010000396.1 GCA_937920455.1 uncultured bacterium | reverse complement strand
CAGCTCTGTTGCATGCGGTCCCACAGCTTGGGCCCCCACAAGCTGGTCGGTGTCGGCTCGTGCAACCCACTTTACAAACCCTTCAGTCTCACCTATAGCCATCGCCTTGCCAAGCGCTGAAAATGGATACCGACCTGTTTTTACGGTCACTCCCTGCTCCTTTGCCTGTTGTTCGGTCATTCCGACTGACGCCACTTCCGGCTCGGTGAAAATACAGGCCGGAACAAGCGTTTCCTCACGCGCCTTCCGCGTGCGGACAGCATTCACCGCCGCTGTGATGCCCTGCGATGTGGCAGCGTGCGCGAGCTGAGCCTTGCCCGTGACATCGCCAACCGCGTAAATGTTTGACGCCTTCGTGCGACAGAACGCATCCGCCTCTATGAATCCGAACTTGTTTGTCGAAAGGCCTGCTGCGGAGATGTTGAGTCCATCTGTGAACGGCTTGCGACCTATTGCCACCAACAGCGTATCGCCCATCACGGTCTCATCTCCGACACGGCCGGAGATTCCCCCGTCATCGGCCTTAATGTCCTCGAGCGGTTTACCGGTAAGGAAGCGGACGTTCAAGTTCTTCTCCATGTGGCGACGCAGTTCACGCCGAACATCGGCATCAACAGTCATGAGAATGTCTTCGAGCATTTCCACAACCGTTACCTTTGAACCGAGTTGAGCAGCCAGGCATGCAAACTCGCATCCTATGACGCCCCCTCCCATTATGATCAGATTCCTTGGCAATGCGGTTTGAGCCAGGAACTGGCGGCTTTCGACAACACGTTCATGCCGAGGAATGAAAGATGGCATGGAGGAGACAGATCCCGTGGCCAGGATGATTGATCTGGCGGATATTTCCGAGGCTTTATCGCCGCTTTTGATTACAACTCGTTCTCTTCCTGCAAGGGAAGCCGCGCCTTCAATGACGATCACACCATGCGCCTTGAGAAGCGAGGCAACGCCGCTTCTGAGTTTGCCGACGACCTCGTCCTTGCGGCGGATCATCGAGGCGTAGTCAGAACCCACATTCTGCGCGGCAAGGCCGAATTCCTGGGCGCGCTTCATGCGCTCGAACAAAGAGGATGAAGCGAGGAGAGTTTTTGTTGGAATGCATCCCCAGTTGAGACATGTCCCTCCCAGTAGCTCCTTTTCGACCAGCGCAACTCTTGCTCCGAGCTGAGCTGAACGTATCGCGGCCGGATATCCGCCAGGCCCTCCGCCGATTACGACTACGTCAAAGGTTTCCATAGTTCCACGTCCTCCAGTTTGCTCCTGATCGCGTTGATAAAAGCCGCGCCAACGGCGCCATCCACAATTCTGTGATCAGCAGAGAGCGTCATTTTCATCATTGTTCTGGCTGTTATTTTGCCGTCCCGGACAACGGCTGTTTCAATGGCGCTTGCGACGGCCAGGATTGCTCCTTCGCCCGGATTAATAATTGCGTGAAAGTTCTCCACGTTCATCATGCCCATGTTCGACACAGTGAAGGAGCTGCCGGTCATTTCATCAGGCAGCAGCTTTCCTGAGCGTGCCTTTTCGGTGAGAACCCTTGCTGCGTCTCGCAACTCCGGCATTGAGAGCGAATCCGCATTTCTTATGACTGGCACCACCAGACCGTCCTCGAGAGACACAGCCACTCCCAGATCAACCGAGCCGCGCCAGCGGACGTTAGTTCCCTCAGCAACGCTGTTAACTGATGGAAACTCAAGCAGAGACAGCACCACAGCTTCGAGGATGAAATCCGTAACCGTATAGGATTTCCCCCTGTCCTTGAGTTCCTTTCTGTATGCCATCAGATCGGTCATATCGGCGCTAACAGTGACATAGAAATGAGGAATTGTTGTGAAGCTCTCAGTCAGTCGCCTGGCGATCACCTGCCGCATTTTTGACATTGGTCGTGGTTTTTCGCGGATGGCACGCTCCACATCCTGGACCATGATGCGTCCGCCATCGCCGGTTCCACGAATGCGGAGTATGTCCAAGTTGTTGAGCATGGCGAGATTCTTTGCCGCCGGCGAAATGCGGATATTGTCGTAGCCTTGTATTTTCAAGCAGGCGATGACATCGGCTTCGGTTACCCGGCCATTTGGGCCGGTCCCTTGTATAGAGGACGGATCAATCGCGCAGGATTTTGCCAGCGCGCGAGCCCTTGGCGAGATTGGGCGCCGCTGTGGGACAGCAGGCGGCTGAATCTGGGTCGCCGCTTTTGCGGGCGCAGGCGTACCGTCAGGGGGCGGCGCCGTCGGTGCGGGCGCCTGAAGGGGCGTGGGGGCCGGCTGTTGTGTTGGCGAGGCGGCAGGCGTCTGCCGCGTTGTTGGTAATGGCGGCGGTTCAGGAAGTGTTTCTCCGGGTTTTCCGACGAACGCCACGGCTGGGTTCACAGGCACGGTCACGCCTTCGGGGACGATGATCTTCAAGAGGGTTCCCTCGAAGAAGCTCTCGGCTTCGAGGACCGCCTTATCGGTTTCCATTTCGAAAAGGACGTCGCCCTTCTTTACGAGATCGCCCTCTTTTTTGTGCCACTTGATGATTGTGGATTCTTCAGTGGCCTGGCCCAGCTTCGGCATTATCACGATATCGGCCATTGTTTCCTCCTCAGAACAGCTGGAGAGCCGCATTGAAGATATCGTTTGCGTTCGGCAGGAAGGCGGCTTCGAGCACATGCGACTGAGGCGCGATGCCGTTCTTTGCTCCGACGCGCATAACAGGCGCATCGAGATAATCGAACGCTTTCTCCATGATGACGGATGCGATCTCGCCGGTGTAGCTGCCTATGCTGATGGCCTGGCTGGCGACCACGCATTTGCCTGTCTTGCGGACGGAAGCGAGAATCGTCTCCAGGTCAAGCGGCACGAGAGACCGGATGTCCACAACCTCGACGCTCAGCTTCTTTTCGGCTGCAAGACGTTCTGATGCCTTCAAAGCGTCAGGTACAGCCGGCCCCCAGGCAATAATAGTGAGGTCCTTCCCTTCGCGTTTTATGTCCGCTACACCCAGCGGCACCAAATAATCACCTTCCGGCACATCCCCTTTGATACCGTAAAGAAGCTGGGACTCGACGTACATCACTGGGTTGTTGTCGCGTATGGCGGCCTTGAGGAGCCCTTTGGCGTCGTAAGGTGTTGACGGGTACACGACGTAGAGACCTGGGATGTGCGCGAAGACCGACTCAAGCGTCTGGGAGTGCTGACCACCGTAACCCTTGCCGCCTCCTACCGAGACGCGATAGACGAGAGGAATTTCGGCTTTTGCTCCGGACATGTAATGCCATTTGGCCGCCTGGTTGCTGATCTGATCCGACGCCATTAGTGCGAAGTCCATATACATCAACTCCACGACCGGCCTCAGCCCTGCCATTGCCGCTCCGACTGCTGTTCCACAAATGGCGGCTTCTGAGATGGGCGTGTTGAACACCCTCTCGCGTCCGAACGCCTCGAGCAATCCCTTTGTGACCTTGAATGCTCCGCCGTAATCGGCAACATCCTCGCCGTAAAAGATGACGCGGCTGTCGCGCAGCATTTCTTCGTACAGCGCCTCTTTAATCGCGTCCTTGTAGGTGAGTTTTCCGTCCTGCCGTTTTATTTCGGGAGGCGCCTTTACGATCTTTGTTTTGGCAAACCGTTCAGGCACGGTGTCGGCTCTGGTATCGGTGTACATGAATGCGATCACGTCGGCCGGATTGGGGTCGGCAGCCGAGGCGGCTTTTGCCGCGGCGCGCGCATTTCGCGCCCGCACCTTCTCCTTCAGCGCTTCCAGCGCCTTTGGAGTGATCGCCTTGGCGTTGAGCATTTCGCGTTCGAATTGTTCTATTGGATCAACGGCTTTCCAGGAAGCCTCTTCATCCTTGGTCCGGTATTCGAACCTGGGGTCGCTGAGAGAATGGCCGTAATAGCGGTACGTGTTAAGTTCCAGGAGGACCGGTCCTTTGCCTTTTCGGCAGAGATCGGCGGCGCGTTTTACAGCCTCCATAACCGCAAGCGCATTCATACCGTTAACCACCTCGGCATGCATGTTGTTCTCCGCAAACCCGGCTCCACGGCGTGCCAGGCATGCCACACCGGTCACTTCGTCGTCGGCTCGGCCGGTCATTCCGTAATGGTTGTTGACTATGAGGAATATGATTGGAATGCCGAATTTATGATCGCCTGCCAGGTGGTTTGTGAACTGGCTTTGAGCGGCCCAGTTGAGGGATTCGAGGACCACGCCGTTTGAGTATGCTCCGTCGCCAGCGAAGCAGCAAACGACGCGTTTTTCCTGGAGATAACGCGCGGCCATTGCGGCACCTGTGGCTATGGGGACTCCACCCCCAACGATTGCATTGGCTCCCAGGTGTCCCACCGTGAAGTCGGCGATATGCATGCCTCCCCCCCGGCCCTTGCAATATCCGTCTTCCTTGCCGAAGAGTTCTGCTATGGTCTTATAAACATGATCTTCGAGAGCTGCCTCAACCAGTTCTGATTTCGGTATGTTGGTGTCGGAAGTGCCCAACCGCTGCCGAAGCTGTTCGGTCGGCATAGCTCGTATGGCGACGCACCCCTTGGCTATGCTGTCTCCATGTCCTCTATGGGTGGATGTGATGTAATCATCGGGCGCGATACCGAAACACGCGCCGACGGATGTTGCTTCCTGGCCTATGGAGACGTGGGTTGGGCCACGATAATCGTAGCCCTTGCAGGGCTCGTAGGCGCCGGAGCGCAGCTTGACGATCATTTCCTCGAATTCCCGGATTGTGAGCATGTCCTCAAGCATTTCAATGGCTCGGGCCTTGGTGAGGTTTCCTGCCTCGATTTCTGCTTTCAGATTCTTTCTGTACCTGTAAGCAGCGATGGTTCCGCAGTTAATTGTCGCCGGCTTGAAGTTAGGCGGACGGTTGCTGAAGTAGTTTGGCATGGCTGGTTGAGCATCCCCTTTCTTTTATTCGTGACGCGCGGTCGGATTAGACCGCAAGCACCCTTACCCCTTTCTTTCTAAAAGCATCAATCTGTTTTCTTGGAGCGGCGGAATCAGTGATGATGACGTCAACGAGGTCCAGAGCTCCGGCGGAGACAAAGGACACTGCGCCAATCTTTCGGCTGTCGGCAAGCAGTATCACGCGCGCGGCGCGGCCCATGACGAGAGTTTTCGTATCCGCTTCTGCCGGGTCGGTGGTTGTCATGCCGTCGGTGGTTACGCCGACTGTGCCCATGAACGCGGTGTCAAAATGAATTTTTTCCAGAAGCGGACGGGACAGGCATCCTACGAACGTCTGGCTTATTCTGCGAAGCTCTCCGCCAACGAGTATGGTTCTGGGCCCAGATGCGGCAAATGTCTGAGCGACACGCAGAGAGTTTGTTGCCACCGTGATGCGCGGCCGATCCGTCAGCATCCGGGCGAGAGCCAGCACAGTGCTGCCTCCGTCAAGGTAGATGAAGTCGCCGTTCTTGACGAATGCGAGAGCAGCTTCGGCAATTCGCTGTTTCTCCCGGACTGCCATTGCCGTTTTGTCATCGAAGACAGGCTCGTCTCCAATGCCGCCGACTGCCACTGCTCCGCCATGTACCCTGCGCAGCAGTCCCCGGCGCTCCATTTCCACCAGGTCTCTGCGGACGGATGCCTCAGATGCGCCAAGAATCCTTGCCATTTCGGACACGCGGGCGATGCGTCGGTCGCGAAGAATATTCGCGATCTTGTCCATGCGCTCAGCCGCGAGATCCCTTTCTGTGCTTTTGATCATATCTGATTGAAACTGATTGTTTGTGAACGAGACTAATCATATTCGCCGAGGGTTGCAACCAAAAAACGCGGATTTTGTGCAGCAGGATCAAGAGGAACACGGACGGCATGAGGCATCAGCGGACAGGGTCAGATCAAATGTCAGCGAGGAGGTCGCGTTCGTGAAGAGCCTTTATCATCCGTACGTCGAGCGTATGGCCAGCCTTGTATGAGAAGACTCGGCCGGCAAACCGGCCAGTTGGGATAAGAGCGATGGCTGCGAGAAGATCCAACATTGCTCTGTGCCACACCGCTTCGAGGGACCTGCCGTTGTGGATAAGGGCTGGACGGTTGTAGTAGCGCCGTGGTCCGGCGATTAGAATATTGCGCGTTGTATATCCCAGGTTGCGGACATCGGCAAAAAGCAGACCGACGGTTTTGGCATAGAGCATCATGCCGAGAGTGGTGTTCGTTCGAGCCTGCGCTCCATAGCGGAACACGTTAGGCGTGACAACCAAGCGTATTCGCTGTTTTCCGATTGCCGACCTGAAATCAACCGCGCAGTCTATCTCTAGAGCGCGCGAACCATTTGGCGGTGGTGAGAACACGAGGAAACTGCCGTTGGGTCCGGTAATAGAGACTGTTTTGCGCACTGTGATGTACTTTGCCGGAACATCCAAAGGGCAAAGACCAGCGCGATCTACTGCCTCGACCAAATCCGCGCTGCCGCGGTCGAAAAGAGGCGGATCGCCTGAAATCATGCGGATTAGCGCCCTGTCAAGGCCCAGTCCCACCTTCAGGGCGATGATGTGCTCCACCATGCGCATGTAGTTGTGAGGAGAGCCGCTGCACAGGACTATGTTGCGGGCCGTTGTCCACACGTTGTGGACCGAGACGGCTATGGGCAGGCATTCGGGCAGATCTTCGCGCTTGAGCCACCAACCGGGTTTGGTTGACGGTTCGAACACGAGGGTGCGCTGGGCACGGCGGAAGAAAGTGCCCGGGCCGGTCGCCGAAGCAGTTGTGGCGAGGGTTGTCTCTTGTACGGAGAAAGCGGCTGGCTCAGCCGTTCGATCCAGATCCACGGGGATGGAGTCAAACTTCTTCCAAGAATCGCGTATAACGTCTGAGTCGCCCTCTAAAAGCTCACCCCATGGTTCTGTTGACATGTCCAGGCCATCCTCCTGGCGCTTTCTGGCGCTTTCAAGCGGTCATAAAGTGGCGGAAGACGGGCATTCTGCAAGAAAATTAGTGAGACGAGGACAGCGGCAGACGAGTCACGATTCCAGCGAACGGTTACTAGGCATCTCATACATTAAAGAGGAAATGGCAAATGTCGCCATCCTCTATCGTATAGTCTTTGCCTTTCAACTGCATTCTGCCCTGGGCCTTCACGGCTTGCTCCGAACCAGCGGCAATGAGGTCGTCATATTTGATGATTTCGACGCGAATGAAGCCGCGTTCGATATCAGTGTGCACCTTGCCGGCGGCTGTGGGCGCGAGGGAGCCCTTTCGTATTGTCCAGGCCCGGACCTCGTCCTTTCCGATGGTGTAAAAGGACATCAAGCCTAGCGCTGCGTAAGCGGCAGCGTTCATTCGGTCAAGACCGGATGAGGAGAGCCCTATTGACTTAAGGTATTCCGTGCGTTCCGACGGATTCTCAATTGCCATTATTTCTGCTTCGATTTTAGCCGATACCGCCAGAGTTCCCGGCGCAAAGTCGCGCGACAGGTCGCTCTCATCCACATTATATACTACCAACTCAGGCAGAAGGGTCACGAGGCCCAGGCTCCTCAGGACGGCGATCTCGCGACTGTTCAGGTCGGCCTCGCTCAAACGTCTGTTGGCTTCCAAAGCCGCCATGCATTTGGTCAGTGCCTTTTCTTCATTGGCCTGCTCGGGTGATTGTCCCGCGCGTTTTTCCCTGCCGATGCGCGTCAGGCGTTTCTCGACCATTTCCATGTCGGCAAACATCAACTCCGACCTGATGTTGTCAAGATCCCTGGCTGCATTAACGGAACCTAAGGGATGGTAAACGTCACCAGAGGAAAAGGAGCGAACGACGATGCACAGCAGGTCACACTTGCGGGCTGCTTCGAGCCATGCTCGCGAGGGGTCCTCGACGATGTCAGGGCAGAGAACAAAATGATTCTCAGCGTAAACTTTTCTTTGCGGGCGGCATATCTCGTCCAAACGGTCCACGCGAGGGTCGCGGATGAATGCCACGCCTTCGACGGCTTCGCCCGGTTTTCTTCCTTCCGGGACCTTGCGTCCTGTCAGAAGGGTGAATAGTGTTCTCTTTCCAGCCTGCGGATATCCAAGTAGAGCTATTTTCATGTGGAGAGAGCGTATAGCACGATGCGGCGTTCAGCCGCAAGATCAGGCTAATCACATGTCAAGGTTTGCGCTGCGCATTGCCGCAAAGTCCGGGAAGACCGGCGGAGCCTGGCTTGATTTTAGGCATGGCGCATCTTAAGCTTCAGCCGTTGTCCGGTTGCATCATGATCGGTTCTCGCTGTGTACGTAGGTTGTAGTGCATGAGGCCGATGTTTCCGTAGCTGGACAAGAGCATCACTGGCGGCTTTCATGGCCGTCCTGTTGGGATGCGGATGCATGACCAACCTCCAGGGGAAAAGGGCCGCTGCGGATGGAGACGTTCTTCTCGATCGTCCTAAGCTCGCTTTTGACGGCAAAGACTTTGTGGACTTCGCGTCACGGGCTTCCTCATACAACATGATTGCTGTCCTACCATTCAAGCGGCGGCGGAGCTGGCCGGGGAAAGCGTTTCCGATATTTTCACCACCGAACTTTTTAAGACGGTAAGGTACGGCCTCATAGATCGTGAGCAGATCGCGAGCGTCCTGAAAGAGCAGACCTTGGGGCTGGAGGGATCACCGGTTATCGCTTTCAACTGGGCAGGCGTGGAAAGCGCCTTTCGGATCCGGCGCAGGTGGTGACCAAGCCGCCGCCCGCTCCGGTTATGGGTGTGGCCGCCAGGAGCGGATGCCCCGGAAGGCGGACGCGTTGTGCGGTTTGGTGTGTGGATTCCTACCGGCATGCTATTCATGTTGTCTGCCGGCGTTACGGGCGGGCAGCGAAAGGACGGTCGCTTATCGGCGCATGTTTCATAGGCTTCGGTTGCGATGCGGACGCTGAGGGAGAGCATTGAGAAGGTATGCAGCAACGCCCGCGCAGGAAGGTTAACCAGCGTGGTCAATAGGAAGGTGCCGGCCGTCGGCAACCTTTTGCCAGAGGCGACATTGACATTTTCGGCGGAGAGCTTCGATGGGGATCTGGACAGGGCACTGAATGTGCTCGGTAAGTACGCCGATGCGCAGGCCGGAAGGTTTGAAAGGTTGGATTCAAAGGCCTTGGAACAGGAGCTTCGTGAAGTCGAACAGGGAGTCGCAGGCGCGGATAGAGCGCGTCAGGGCAGCACGGGATCGTTCAATCTTTTCTACAATTATGTTGCCGGCCACAAGAGGCGTCAAGCGGAGTGGGACCACAAAGCCGATGAGGACGTGCGTGTTGTGGTTGAGAAAAGACGGCAGGGTCAAGAACGTCAGGCCATTGAGGATGAAGCTCGCAGAAAGAGTCAGGCTGTTAACCGGCGGTGGCAGGAAGAGATGGACGCGCATGCCATGCGAGAAGTTGAGGCTGAACTGGCTTGGTGCAGACAGCACAGCGCCGACGCATTCATGAAGGAGTTTGTCTGGACGATTGCGGCAGGTGCGGTGACTTCATTTGCTGGCGGTTTCGCTCATTCTGTGGGGGCTGGATATGCTGACTATCTCATTCGAAGACAGTTTCCATATCTTGACACGACAGGGCGGTAGGAGG
>CALETX010000395.1 GCA_937920455.1 uncultured bacterium | reverse complement strand
GCAGATATTCATTGAAAGAGACGGCCGCCACTACGATATGACTCTCCATCCGCCTGTGCCCGGTGTGAAAAGTTCGGTCCACCATTTCGTGGATGCGATTCTTGCCGGCAAACCCCACACAGCAACAGGCGAAGAAGCCCTGATAGTAATGGAAATCCTTGATGCAATATACCTGAGCGCAAAAGAAAGGCGGCCGGTTAAGGTGTGATTACTTATAAACGCTCGGCGGCCACTGCCGCCAGCGCGCTGCGCACGCTGTTCTTGAGGGTAACATGCCCATGAATAGGATGGTCTTTCAGACGTTCCGCGGCATATATCAGGCCGTTGCTTGAAGCGTCCAGGTAGGGATTGTCTATCTGCCAAGGGTCCCCCGTGAGCACCATTTTTGTGTTCTCGCCTGCGCGGCTGATAACAGTCTTCACCTCATGCGGCGTAAGATTCTGCGCCTCGTCAATAATAACGTACTGCCCAGGTATGTTTCTGCCGCGAATATAGGTCAATGCCTCCAGCACAATCACATTCTCCGAAAGAAGCCGTTCAGCCCGATCACGCGCAGTTTCCTTGCTCTTGCGCCGGCGGCCTGACTTATCTGAACCGCTGTCCCGCAGCAGATACATAAGATTATCGTATATCGGTTGCATCCATGGCGCAAGTTTCTCCTCCTTTGCCCCAGGCAGATACCCTATATCCTTGCCCATTGGAATCACCGGACGCGATACAAGAATCCGATCGTATCGTCTGTGTTGCAAGGTGGCTTGCAAACCAGCCGCAAGCGCCAACAACGTCTTCCCTGTGCCCGCCTGACCGACAATCGTAACAATGTGGACGTCCGGATCCATCAGCAGCTCCAAAGCCAGACGCTGCTCCTTGTTGCGTGCCTGAATGTTCCAGATATTGTCGTACCTGTTGGAAAGATGCGTTATAACTCCCTGCCTGAGCATGCGGCCAAGAGCTGTCCTTCGCTCATTGCGCTGGTCTTTCATCAGCACAAACTCGTTGGGACGAAATCGCAGCTCATCAGCCTGGAGAGTCTTGTTCTTGAAAAAAGCGTCTATGAGCGAGCCAGTGACGGTGATTTCGGAATAGCCGCTGTACAGCTCCTCAATATTCACCTTCTGACTCTCGAAATCCTCCGCCGGTATCCCCAGAGCGTCAGCCTTCAGCCTGGCATTTATGTCTTTGCTTACAAATATCACGTTATCGCCCTTCCTATGCAGGGCGTATGCAAGCCTGAGAATCCGGTTGTCGGTAACACGCTCGTCAAGAGCAATGCCATCGCAAACGTCCTCCTCAAGCAATATGCGCAATCTGCCACCTCCCGGCGTGGGAGCGCCGTCCTTGAGGCTTCCAGTGGCGCGCAGCCCATCCAACGAACGTATAACCTGCCTGGCATTCCTGCCCAGCTCGTCGTGACGCGACTTAAAGCGATCCAGCTCTTCCATAACAGCCATGGGCAGAACAATAGTATTGTCCGCAAAACCAAAAATCGAATCCGCATTATGCAACAGCACATTTGTATCAAGGACGAATGTTTTGATCATGTCTCAACGACGCCCTTCTTTTTAAACATAAAAGCGCTAGGAAGCAGCTTGCCGAGAACAGTCATGCGCCCAGCCCCCCCGCGAAGCGGCGCCAAAAAAACTGGCATTTTCGCGCCACAAAACTCGGACAGAAACTGAAGACACGCTCCACATGGCAGGATGGACGTCTGGCGTCCTCCACCAACCACCGCAATCGCCAGGAACTCCCTTGCCCCAGCAGACACCGCAGCCACGATTGCGCTTCGCTCCGCGCATACGGTGAGGCCGTATGACGAATTTTCCACGTTCGCTCCCGAAAAAACGCGGCCGTCTGAGCTCAAAATGGCAGCTCCCACAGCAAAACGTGAATAAGGGCAGTAAGCATTCTTGGCTGCTCTGCGCGCCTCTCTTATAAGATATCTGCCAGTACCCTTGTGGCGACCAATTTTCATAGCATCTCCAGAACGCGAGTGCGTGGCTTAGGGGCTTCATCGGCCACAATAAAAGCACCCTCCAGGCAAGCCAAGGCCTCCTCCAGGCGCTTCTCGTCCGAAGAATGCGCGAAAGCTAGCGGTTCTGACTTCTCCACACGCTCCCCAACCTTTGCAATGTCCGTCACGCCGGCGCCATAGTCAACGCCCTCGCTCGCAACACGGCGACCCGCGCCCAAAAGCACACACGCCCGGCCCACCGATTCGGCATCCACCGACTGCACCACCCCGCTCCGTGGTGCCAGTACTGCCTTCTTGAAGGAAGCAGAAGGCAGCAAAGCTGGATCATCCACCACCCCTGGATCGCCGCCGTGAAGCTGCACCATCTGCTTGAATTTTTCCAAGGCCCTTCCGCTCTCCAAAGCATCTTTGAGGATTCGTCTCGCCTCTTCCCTGACAGAAACAACCCTTCCAGCAAGTAACATCTCCTCAGCCAGCGCGGCGGTCACTTCCATGAGATCCACCGGCCCCTCACCTTTCAAAGCCATGATGCATTCAACAACCTCAACTGCATTCCCTGCTGCCTGACCGAGAGGTTCGTTCATATCTGTAATGACTACTGAAACATTCTTCCCCATTCGACGCCCTATGGAACACATAGTGGCTCCAAGGAGTCGCGCGGATGCGAGATCCTTCATAAAGGCTCCTCGTCCGCATTTGACATCGAGAACAAGTCCGTCAATGCCTTCTGCAAGTTTCTTCGACATGATGCTGGCCGCAATCAATGGAACAGACGGGACAGTGCCTGTCACGTCACGTAAAGCATACAGCTTCTTGTCAGCCGGAGCCAGTGTTTCGGTTTGACCGATTATTGAACATCCGCAGATGGCAACGATCTCCACAAATTCTTTCGGTGAAAGATTCGTTCTGTAACCAGGTATGGAATCAAGCTTGTCCAGTGTACCGCCGGTGATTCCAAGACCGCGGCCAGAAATCATCGGCACAGCCACACCACAACAGGCCACCCATGGCGCAAGTATGAGAGAGGTCTTGTCGCCAATCCCACCCGTGGAATGTTTGTCTACCTTGGGAAGCGGTATCCGCGAAAGATCCAAAACCTCGCCGGATTTCATCATCGCCTCGGTTAAAACAGTGGTCTCCCTGTCGTCCATACCCCGGAAATAAACAGCCATGGCAAGGGCCGCCATCTGGTAATCAGGAATCCGGCCCTCTGTGAAACCTTCAACAAAAAACCTTATCTCATCGTCCGAAAGACGTTGCCCATCCCTCTTCTTTTCGATTAGCCAGGCAGGAATCATGCCATAACCATAATCCCACATAGAAGCCATTGTCAACCGGCCCTCATTGTCTTGAAAATGCAGGATAAAAATCTTTCGCCCACTCAAATACACATTTATAAGATCATCCGCGATGTTGAATCACAATCATAAGGCCTGGCAAAAATGCAAAGTGACGCATCGTTTCTGGTCAAGCATCAGAATCCAAGGTATCTTGGCCTGGTATTGACAAAGGGAAGGAGTTGAGTCATGAAGTCCATATCAGTACCTGCACTTGCATGGATGATGTGCATTGTCGTTACAGGAGTTTGTTCAATGTCGAGTGCTGACGAACCATGCCGGTGGACCGTCCCAGACGTATTGCGGCGGGTTCCTCCCCTTTCAAATAACTATACGGGACGTCTGCCCATGATTACATGGCCCGCGTTTGTCATGAGCACGAACGATACATCATTCCGCGAAAAGAAACCTCTTCCTGCTGAAATATACCGTGAGTTGGCGCGCCGCGGACTTACGCAGCGAATCCCTCTCAATGAATCTTACCTCGAAATGGCCAAGGCCATCCAGGCAGCCGGAGCAGCGGTTGTTTTTGTGGAGGGATGGGGTGGGAACGGCCCCTATGAGCTCGGGCATGATCCGCTTCATAAGTTGCCGCCAGGATTCCAGATTGCCAAGGGCGATCGTCACTATCCCTGTCCATTGCTTTTTGCCGGTTGGCAGGCCAAAGCCGACGAGGTTCGCAATACGCTCCGCAAGTACAGGGACGCCGGCATTTATGTGAGCGCGGCATGGCTGGATTGGGAAGTCGAGCCGCTTGTCTGGTCAAAGGGCCGATGGGAACAAGCAAGAGCGTGTTCAAGATGCGTGACGCTGTTCCCACCACCCGTCCTGGAGTCTTGGGACGAATACGTCAAGTTTATCATGTCACTCAGGTCTGATCTCTTCAGCGCGTATCTCGCTGCCCCAATTCTGGAAATTTATCCCGCTTGTTCCGTGACCGACTGGGAGAAGGTCTATTCAACGCCCGAGCGTCCAACCCCCTCATGCTGGGGCACCTGGAAGTTTCCACCTATGTCGCTGGGCCTGTTCACCGCCGCCAACCCCGTCGCTTATGGAAACGACATTTATTACCAGGAGCACTGGAGTACTAACTGGAACTATCCTCTGGACCAGAAGCACATGGACAGACTTTATACGTCAATAATGCTCGGACAAGTATCGGCTCATGCTGAAAATTCAATCAAGCTTAATCCCCATAAACAATGCGTACCGTGGGTATGCAGGTATTGCCCCGATGTGGACGACGAGAAAGTGCCAATCCTTTCCCGCACACGTTATCGGGAAATACTCCGCCACATTTGGCTGCGCGGAGCTGATTCCATGCAGATATTCAACGAACCGCGGCCCAGGCACCCGGAAATAGCAGTAGAGGAGGTTGAAGACGCCGTGTCAGTTTACGATGAAATGCTGCAATACCGCCAGTTTCTCGAAGAAGGCCGGATCATGTGCACGGATGTGCCGGAAGTGACATGGGACGGCCCAATATGGTCTGGACTATGCCTGCAGAACGAGGCGATAGTTCGCGCCTTCACTCAAGGAAAGAATGAGACAGCCTTCACAATACAGCCGTGGAAAGACGCAAAAGAAATTCAATTGACGGCGCCTCCGGAAGGACAAACCTGGCTGTTGCGGAAAGATGAAACAGAAGTAACTGCGGAACCTGCCAACAAGCAGCGCTGACATCTGCGCCAGCCGGCTTTTTTATGAAGCTTTTCGCAGCAGATTCCGCACCGATGCGATGATGTCCTCGTCAACCCCGAACCTCGACTCCAGAAATTCTGATACGGTAGCAGGTGTGTAAAACTTTTCCATCGCTGCTTTGACTCGGCGGATTCTCTCCTTGCGGCGGCGTTCAAACTGCTCGAGATTGCCACACACCGTCTTAAGGCGATAATCTGCCAGTCGGCCATACCGCAGGGGATGCCGATACATCTGCCAGCACTCAACCAGCCTGCCGCGCTCTTCACGATGCGTTGCGATTTCACTCAACGCGCATAACAGCGCCCATCTGTCTTGTTGGCGACGCGCCGCCGCCCTCAAATCCGCGGGCAGTTCGCGTTCATGGGCCGACATTAAAGGCGCAACGTTCTCTCCAGCAATTCTCCAGAACCCGCGTGCCGCTTTCTTGACCCAAGCTCCCCCTTCCACTCTCCCTCCTCCCCACGTTGTCTCTGCGCCGTAAAGAATTGGGAGCCAACATGCCTCCTGCGGCTCGGCCGGAGGATCGGCCGACGCTATTCTCGTCCAGCCCGTATGCATCAGGCCATGAAGACCAAACCTTGCCGCGGTCTCAGCCCACGCGCCAATATTCGCAGCTCTCTCCTCGAAAGGTGGTATATCCTGAATCCAGCTCGGGCCACAGCCCGACGCTCCGCTTGCGCCCCAAACCTCCATTCCGGCGTCAAGATATGCCGGCAGGAATGGAAACTCATTGCCCTTCCCACCGTATCCATACGCCCAATACATCAGGACCGCCTTGCGGCCCAGTTCCCACGTCCGGCGAGCTTCCTCGTTGGACATGTGCTGGTGAAGATTGCGCAAAATATCGTCCCACATGACCGGCCGCCTTCCGGCGCTTGCTACAAAGTCAATGCACTTGGCTACTCTGTGCATGTATGAATCTGCCTTGGAGTGTTTCTTGCAAACCTTACACTCGCCAAGATTCTCAGGCTCATCTGCGCCTATGTGAAAGTAACGGCCGCCGGGCAAGGCTGCCATGACCTCGCGCGCCATGTCCTTCCACAGCTCCAATCCGCCCTCATTACGGGGGCAGTACTGATACGGATGGCCAGCCTCCCGAAAACGGCTGTAGCGTTCGTGCTTCAAGAGATAATCCACGTGCGCCAAACACTGGACCTTCGGAATAACTTCAATAAAAAGCGAGCGGCACTCATCAGCGAATCTGCGCAGATCAGAGCAGTCGAATGCGCCGTCAGCAGCAAGGCCATGCACGGACTTGAAGACCATTCTGTCTTCGATTTCCAGGAGAATAACATTGATCTTGTGCGTTGAAAGAACCCGCGCAAAATCAATCATGGCCTTAAGCGTTGGCTGATACCCCTTGAGATCAAGATGAACCCCCCTGAGAGGCACCGCCGGCCAATCGTGAATCTCAACTTCCGGCAGCCAGCCGCATGATTGCGCTTGTTCGACCATTTGACGAAGAGTCACAAGACCCCACCACAATCCATCGCAGTCGCGGGCTGAAACCTGCACACATTCCTTCCCAACCCATAGAACATATCCCTGCCTGCTGCGAGATGCCGAAACCATCCCTTCTCGCCGGCCGCCACCCCGTGGCCCCATCACGGCAAAACAATTGGCGACTCCATCCGCCGGACGCACCTCCATGCTCGGG
>CALETX010000394.1 GCA_937920455.1 uncultured bacterium | reverse complement strand
CTGGCCGAATAGGGATTGTTCGGAGCAATGGGCGTCCTCTCGGTAAACCGTCCCCTCGTACCAAGCGAGCCATAGACTTCATCCGTCGAAACCTGGAGAAATCGCGAAATGCCATGTCGTCTGGCCTCATCGAGGAGAACCTGGACGCCGGCCACGTTAGTTCGCACAAAAGGCGCCGCGCCAATATGAATGCTCCGGTCAACATGGGTCTCCGCGGCAAAGTTCACCACAGCATCTGGCCTGAAACTCCTGAACGCCTCATGCACTTGCCTCGGCGATGCGATATCCCCGCGAAAGAACTGATGACGACCCGTGCGATCCAGCCCGTCAAGATTCTCTATGCACCCGGCGTACGTCAGCTTGTCAAACGTAAGCACTTCATCACCTCGATGACGCGCCAGAACGTATCTCACAAAGTTGCTCCCTATGAATCCGGCGCCCCCTGTAACGAGTATTCTCATCCTTTGCCTCCGCTGTTGACTTTTTCCGTCCAGCCCATTTCCGCCGCATATTCTCTGAGCCCATCCATCCAATGTGGCATTGGGCCCCCTGTCAATCTCTCATACAGACCCTTGTCCAGGACCGAATATGCGGGCCGCATCGCAAGACGGCCTGACTCCACACTACTGATCGGTTCGATCACGGCGCGGGGCTGAACAAGCTGCGCCACAGCAAGCGCCAACTGATGCCAGGTACACTGGCCCGACGCGGAAACATTCACCGTCCCCCGCGCCGAAATCAAAAGAAGTTTCAGAATCGCCCGGGCAAGATGCAGCGTGTAGGTCGGGCACGTAAACTGATCGTTAACCACTCGCAGCGGACTCTCGCCCTTTTTCACCCGTTCAGCAATAGTCCTCACGAAGTTGGATCCGTGCTTCCCAAAAAGCGCCTGTGTGCGCACTATTAAATGTTCACATCCGGACGATCGCACAAGCCTTTCTCCATCAAGCTTGGTTCTTCCGTAGACATTGAGCGGACAAGGCTCAGCATCTTCGCTGTAAGGAATCCGAGCTGTTCCGTCAAAGATGTAGTCAGAGCTGATATGCAGCAGCGCACAACCTGCGCGCGCGCAATGCAACGCGAGGTTGGCAGCCCCCTGCGCATTTACGGCCGCGGCAGCCGCTTGCTCGTTCTCCGCGCCATCAACGTCCGTATATGCCGCCGCATTCACGATCCATTCTGCGCCCCGCCAATCCAATGCCGAAATGTCGCGCGTTATGTCTATATCCGGAAGGTCGTAGCCGGATACGTCAATGCCGCCATCCCTAAGCGTTCGCATAAGGTCGGATCCGAGCATTCCTCTGCAACCGACTACCACAACCCTCATCCTGCCCCCCAAAAGAAGAGCCCCGGCGCGCGCCGGGGCTCTCCACTTTCTTCATAAACCTGACCGTCGTTCAGAGCGGCTTCACATCAACAGCCTGTGGCCCCTTGCCCTTGCGCCCCTCAGACTGCTGATATTCAACCTTCTGGCCTTCCTTGATCGGTCCGTTCTTGAGCGCGGTGCGATGGACAAACAGATCAGCCCCGCCGTCATCCGGGACTATGAACCCGAACCCTTTTTGCTCGTTGAACCACTTCACTGTACCAGTTGCCATACTTACTTTCTCCTGCTGCTTTGATCATCGCTCGCGCGATAATCTTTTCTCCCCGACTTATTTCCCGGATGAAGCGCCACGGGGCCGGACACTCATCACAGTCGTGTTTCCTATATCGGTGGACTTCAAACGTCAATAGTTTTCCGGACCCCCGCGCCATCCCACATGGCACTCACTCCATACCCGCCTGCCGGTCGCGCAGGTCAAAGCGACGTGGAAACCTTCCGCCGCATCATAAAACACGAACTGCTCACCATTGAACAATTCACAAGCCGCGGTGACTTCCTTGCCACGGTCACTACCTGTCAGGCCTTCTTCAACTATGCCAGAAGCGGCTTCAGCAAAACGCATCAAACTCCAATAGAAATCATCCGTAAACGCAACAGCGATGAGGCCAAAAGGATGCTCCTTGAGTGGGTCTCATCAAGATCAGGAGAGCCTTTATGTTTGCAAGCGTTCATGTTGCTTATGTATTAGTATCTGAGAAATCACAAAGAGTTGGGTTTGATAACAACGAAGTCTGTTAAAGGGAAGTTATGGCAGGAACCTTATGACAAGACGGGAACGATACCTGAATGCGCTCAATAATCGCACCGTTGATGAACTAGTATGGGCGCCAAATTTCGACTACTGGCTCTATGTGAACAGCAATGAAGGAACTCTTCCTCAAAAATATAAGGGCATGTCCCGCAACGACATTGTGAGAGCTATCGGTGGCTATATCTGGAACAGGGCAGGCGGGATAAAAATCGTTAGGGACTCCGAAATCATAGAAAAATCGGACACTGTCGGCAACTCGATCGTCCACAGCATAGCCACCCCCATTGGCGCCATTCGCGAAATATACACAGCAACCAAAAGCGAAGGAGAGCACCGCACGCCAGCCCTTACCGAGCACTTCATCAAAAACAAGGACGACCTCCGTGTCATGACATACGTGATCGAAGCATCCCACTGTGAATTCGATCCCAGCCTCACCAAGAAAGCGCTCGACGAGACAGGCAACGATGGTGTTGTGCTGAATTCGGCGTTCTGCGTGCCTTTCATCCAGTTCGCCAAAACCGACGCCGGATATATGAACGCTTTTTACCTGTGGACCGATTACAAGGAAGACGTGGACAGCCTAATCGCCGCATATACGCGCCTTTTCCT
>CALETX010000393.1 GCA_937920455.1 uncultured bacterium | reverse complement strand
TACGATAACAGTGGGCGGAAAAACCTCACAACGTGGTAAGCCAGCAAGCCAGAAGAGCAGATTCTCTTCGCCAACCATGCCAGAAATCTCCTCCGCTAAAAGCCGATCGAGGATAACTCTTTCTCTTCCAGGACAGTTCTGCAAATCCTCCAAATCGAAAACGACCGGCATCGCTCCCGCCCTCTGAAACCCTTGAACAAGGAGCCGAGTTTGCACCTCGAAAACATGCGAATGAGACCGTAAGAATAGAGCAAATCTCTCCCCACAAGGCAATATATGAGGTCGGCAAGCTACGAAAGTTCCTTTCCCATGTTGCCTGTGAACGAGCTTTTCGTGAACCAGGTAACCAACGGCCTCACGTACGGTGTTTCTGCTAACTCCGTATTTTTGGGAGAGCTCATGTTCAGAAGGCAACTTGGCACCTTCTGAGTATACTCCTTCTTGAATGAGCCTTCTTAGGATACAGACCAACTGCTCAACCTTTGATGATCCACCTACTTTTTCTCGCAGAGATTCCATGTCTTGAACAACTTGTAGGGTCACCATACAACATTCGCACATTAAAGCAAGTTTTTTTCTTGATTTTTTTTACCCTACCCACAATTGTTGTCCAACAACTATTGGGATATTGGATGTTCTGATACATATGCTAACAAGAAAGTGATTATGAATATGAGTTCCCAAATAAAAGTAAGAGTTCAGAAAAACTGTATTCAAATAACATGGAGCAATGGCCTAACAGTCAAATTTGGACTCAAGGAGTCTCTCGTAGAAGGCATTCGCGATGTCCGCTTCGGCAAAGTACGACTCAGAAACCCAACTATTCCATGGAAACCCTTCTTTTCCACCCCAGAGGGAATTTATTACGGCCAGTTCCGCCTTAGCCATGTCAAACGAATGTCGCAAGAGGTGAAACTAGTGACCGATGCTGTAGGCATACCCATCAATATAAAAGAGGAACATGATGAATACCTAGGCGATGTAGTTAACACCTCACTTTCGCCCGCTCCTGTTACCGACCGCTTTGAATGGATTCTCGCTGCATCGTCCTTAGTAGTCGATGGCCGTCTCCTTACCGGTTTTTCAATACGCTATCGGTTTCATAGCACCAATCGCCGCGCCATTTATCGGCTTTTCGATCATTCAACGTGGGAAATGGGTGGCCATGTCGAAGCAAATACACTGCTCTTCCAAGGGCAAGTGAATCCTCCCGTTACATCCCTAAAATACGATAAGTTTTTTACGACCGCATGTAACTACTATGGTGCCGAAATGGCAGCATACTTCGCCAAACCTAAGCGCCTATCCCTTCAGCGCCTGCCAAGAATGGGAACCCTCCAGGCCTTCGACTGCCTGGTTCACCCTGAAGGCGCTTTAATTGGCCTTTTCATGCCACTCGAAGAAGTCTTTTCTCTTCTTCACAAAGACAAGGGGGAAGACTGGTTGCACGTGATAGATGAGCATCGCCGGCCGCTCTCAACCATTTTTGAAACCCGCCCGAAACACATCCTATTCTGGCCTGCACCTCCAAATTGGGATCGAGAGACGCAACGAAACCTGTGGGCTGACATCTACGATTATGTCCACAAAACGGTGAGATCCCGATACAAAATCCGTCCTTCTCCAATTTTACCACGCATTTGGATTCCTCAAATAGCATCGGATCGCTTCCTCCTTGATGGGAAAGAATACCCGCGTGAATATCACCTACGCGCCTTGGCCGATTCACGTATGAAAACATTGGCCAAAATGGGAGTCAAAGAAATATGTATCCACTCCATCTGGCGTAGTGATTATACCGAAGACAGATTCGTGACAAAGAACCAGACTGGACTTCATGGCGAGCTGACAGTCGGAAGCATCTGTTGTGTCAGAATTCACGAAGTGGCGCCGCTATGGGGCGGAATCGATGGCCTCTCCTATTTCGTCGGAAAAGCCCACGCGGAGGGAATTCAGGTTCAGCTGTGGTTTGCAACGCATCTTTCAGTGCGCGCTCCAATTCTCAAAGAACGACCTGATTTCATGTTGATCGCCCGCGATGGCCTTCCCAACGGCGGAGGTTTCGGTCACAAAACTATCGTCACACTCGACCTGAACAACCCGGATTGCTTCGAATGGTTGTATGATCATCTGCTTGCCGCTCATAGAGCCAGTGGCTTCGACGGTCTCTTTCACGATTCTTTCGGCAACATGACACTTTTACCGACAAACTTTGTAGACCCTAGGCGTCGAGGCCAAGAAAAGGCATATGCCAGGCTCATCCGAGCACTCCAACAAGGGGGAATTAAAACCCTCTCAATAGAGGGTATCAGTCCTTTTGGCGTCGGCCACTTCGGCATGAATCTCCTTCCGAATAAAGAACGAAATGGGCGCTATCAAAATGCCCTCGATTGGTGGATCGGAGAAGAAGACATGGTTTACGGTCTCAGCATGGGTATTGGCTGCCCCCCATGGGCTAACCGTATGCCCTTGCCTCACGAATTCGCATTTCGATGTCTGGCAGGCGGTGGCCGATTCAACTTTTCGACTAAACTTCCTAGTGTCGACATGGAACATTGGGAAGGTTGGTTGCTCGATATCAATAAGATCCATAGCCGCCTTGCTCCTCTGGAAGGGAAACGAATCCTTCTACCCGCAGACAAGGGGATTCTTTGGAAATCAACTAACGGACGTATCTTATTCGCCTATCGCCCGTTCACCATAACACTACAACAGCAAGAACGCATCCTGTGCGTCGAACCAGCCGGCGAACGTGAAATCCATTTGACAACGAGGAAATACAGGGTAGCACCGTGGTCAGTTTATCGCATATTATCATAATCAAATCTGTCGCCTCTCACCCACACTCGCCAGCCGTATGCGAGATTGACGTAGCGAGCATTCTGCACATCTCTTACGCTTCCACTTTCTTATAATTATCATTAGTCACTGAAAGGCAATCGTAGCTAGTCAGCAACACACAAAGACGGAGTTATAGCGGAGAATGGGATATTATCGGGCTTCAAGAAACTGATACCTGCACCTGTATTCTAAAAGCAATATCGTTACAAGAAAAAATTTGAAATCAGATTTTGCCTTTGACTGTTGCGGCGTTCATAACTGCTTGCAAATCCAATGGTTCAGAAGATCGTCGCTGTCACGAAAAAATGAATACCCAACTGCAATGCATTTGAGACCGGCATCTGTAACTCACTGGTAATATGCGTGTTAGGCTTCTCGCGCTGTCCGTGCTGCTGTCTCAACTGCAAAATCCGCGTAGAAGATTTTTCTAAGGATGTTCATCTGATTTGTTTCGAACTCAGTTTACCGTTTATTGACAAGTGCTGTTATTGAGGTGCCGGCCAGGGATACAAATCTGATCCAAAATCAGTCGAGTATTGGGGATAGCTTGAAAAAGATGAATTGGCGATTGACGTTGACTGCCCGTCAAGTTCATGTAATCCGCTCTAATGTTATTATGTAGCCTGCACGTTCCTGAGCAATCCTACAGCCGCCGCGGCGACTTTCTTACCAGCCTCCGGTTCGTAGAATGATCCCCACAGATGAAACGCACCTGCCTCTTCGTTCTGCATACCGAGGACGCCGCCAACCATGTCGCCGTCAACGTATTCGGTTAACCAGGCAGGATTGGCAACCGCGCCGGCTATCGCCCTGGCCGCGTTCGACTCAACCAAACATGGCAGACCAAGGATAGAAATGGTTCCAATCCTGACAACCTGCATTCGCCATGGCTCAAGAGAAGCGCCGCTACCGTCAATAGCGCCTGCCTGACGCGCCGCTGCCACATTGAATGCCGACCGAGCACTCCAATGTCTCAAACGCGCCTCCCGCCTGTCGGCGTCGCTAGCGTCTCCCCTTGCCGCGATTTCATTCTCACGCATCGCGCTTTCGTTCATCATGGCTGCTGCTTGAACAATCTCCGGCGGAACCTGACGCGGCAGACCGCCCACTTCAGTTATTTCGCCCGCAAATGTGGTGTTTTGACAGAAATCCGATCCCTTGAGCGTCTTCGCCTTCGCAACAATCTGCTCTGCAATCATCTCGCCAGTCTCAATGTGAGATTTCGTCTTCTCTCCCGCTCGACGCGCAAGCAGCTTGCCGGCCGTCGGAGCAGGGAAATACACTACCACGGGCGATCCTCCAAAGCGCGCGGCTAACCTGCGCCTCAAACCGACGAGAAGGTCCGCCGAGATCTTGGTGTTCTCTGGCCCCAGACACCATGGTATCTCCTCGTGCACCATGATAACGGCGATTATTCTGCCCGTGTCGGATCTGACCAGAATCGCTCCTGTGCCGGGCACATCGAAAGGCACAACAGCAAGGCTTACCGGCCGCGATGCCACTGCAGCCTCGGACGCTGCTTTCACGGCCTGTTCAATAATGTTGTCGGCAAAGGACATCTCCGCGCCGGCGCAGGAGACATCGTTGAAAAGGGCAAGGGGTCTATAGCATACCGGCCCGGAATGCGTGCGTGTTGCGCCAACAAAAACACACTTTTCTCGCGTGCCTGTTGCTTCAGAGACCTTCTTCCGTATGGCGCGCGCCATCGTCGGATCCACCGCAAAAGCATCAAGCGACAACACAATGATGCCGCCGCTGCCGGCCCTCAAATGAGCGGCTGAGACATAAAGAGGATCCAATACTCCGGTGCAAACTCTGCGGACACCAGGAAACCCTGCAAGAAGTATCTGGTTGCCAGGTAGGGTTATTTCACATGCATGAGCGCTGGCCCTGATGAACATGTGCTTATCTCCCTGGTGGTCTCACCCAGAAGACGAATCTCAAGAAGCCGTATCAGACCGTTCTTCAACCTCGAAGCGTACCCCTTCGGCCACCTGTTCCAAGGTCTGGTCACGAACGCCCTCAAGAATCCCGCCGATCTGCCGTACAGCGCGCCTCACAAGCAGGCGGACCATGCCTTCAACAGCGTCATGGCCTGTGATAACAAGAAGGAAATGGTCGCGGCCGACCGCATGCATAATAACACCTGATTTCTGCCCGCGATAGGCGATAGATCTGAAACCTGACTCTTCCAGGATTTCGGCAAGAGCACGCGTCGCTGCCCACGCTCCAGCGGCCAAAGCGGCAGCATTACCCAGAGGACGCCCCCCCTGCCTGTCCTGCTGAGCCAGAATATTCCCGCTCATATCACACACAGCAACTGCTTCGGCTCC
>CALETX010000392.1 GCA_937920455.1 uncultured bacterium | reverse complement strand
CGTGGGGTGAAGGTGGCGCTCCGGACCGGCAAATAGTGGTGCAACGAGGCCCATCGCTTGAGTCGCTGGGGAAGCATGAGAAAATGTGCGACGGAACCGCGATTGACGATGTATACGACAAGGTCGAAACGAACAGGCTGTCTGAGAAACGCGGTTTCACAAGGCCTTTCGTGCTGCCAGATGCCGAGTTTGGCAGGGTGGTGATGGCTTGTGTGTGTCCAGATTATCTTCCCGGCTCGGTCTTCCTTATGCCGGCGATCCTCACTTCTTCAGCCAAAGGTGGCGGTCTCACATACCACGGTATAGTCGGCGGAGAACCTCGCCAAGAGATGGCAAGGCGGACTATCTGGAGCGACGGCGGATCGCTGTTTCGTTTGCCGGATGGGAGATGGCGGATGTATCTCAACGGCTTCGGGCAGGTGATGACGGCGGCTGAGGCAGATGATCTTTTTGGCGAATGGCGTTTCGTGAGGGACTCGGAAGGTCGGCCGGTAGAGTTGCTGAAGGACTTTCCAAAGGAAGCACACAGAGGCGGCTGCTTTCCTACAGTCTTGCGCGTGTCTGAGAAGGAGTGGCATGCTTGGATCACTGACACATGGCCTCCGCAGTCAATCTGGCATTTCTGGTCCCGTGACGGAGTTGAATGGCACATGTACGGCAGGCAGCCGGAAATCACCAGGGCGGCAGTCTCAAACCGTGGAATCAAATGTCTGAGGGCATTTTGCGATCCTGATACCGGCGAAATTGTGGGTCTGCTTTCGGTATGGGTGCAGGGGATTGATGGCGAAATGAGATGGGGACTGCACTTAGGGAAGATGCCGGTCGGGCCACCGCCGGAATAGTGAATTCGTGAAGGAGGCGTGTTTTCGTGAAGAAAATCAAGATAGGACTGTATGGCCTGAACGGTCATCAGATACAAAACGAACTTCTTTCCCTGCAGAATGCGCAATTGACTGCGGTTGCGGGATTCCCGGAGCGCGTGATTGACGAACTTCGAAAAACTCTTCCGAATCTGCGATGCCACGATCGTCTTGATGATCTTCTGCGTGACAGCGATGTCGAGCTTGTCTCATTGTGCTCGCCCAGGCGTCGCGATCAGGCTGCTGATGCGATCAGATGTCTGCGGGCTGGCAAACACGTATATGCCGAGAAGCCATGCGCTATGACTGAGAAGGATCTGGACGGGATCATCACTGCTGTGGAACGATCGGGGTGTCATTTTCATGAAATGGCTGGGACGGCTCTGGACGCTCCCTATCTTGCCATGGGAAGGGTTGTTCGTTCGGGCCGGTTGGGGCCGGTGGTTCAGGTGTTTGCACAGAAATCGTATCCTTATCACGAAGGGCGGCCCCAGGACGAGGATGTGGATGGAGGGCTGACGTTGCAGGTGGGGGTTCATGCGTTGAGAATGATAGAGCACGTGGCTGGCACTCGGGTTGCCGGAATTGCGGCGATGGAGACATCGTTGGGCAATCCTGGAAGAGGAAACCTGAGAATGGCGGTTTCGTTCCTGATGAAGCTTGAAAACGGCGGTGTGGCATCTGCGCTTGCAAACTATCTGAATCAGCGCGGGTTTGGCGGCTGGGGCAATGAGACGCTGCGGATTTTCGGGACGTTGGGTTTTGTGGAGGCTGTGGATGGCGGGGCAAGAACCAGGCTTGTCATCGGCGATAAGGATCTGGGGCCGTTGCCGGATGCTAATGAGCGTCGCTCATTTCTTGCATTGTATTTGGACGCGCTGGTGGGAAATGGATCCATGCCCTTCTCTCTGGAGGAAGAGCTGCATCCGACGCGGATGGTCATCAGGGCAAGGGAAAGCGCCTTTAGGAACGGTCGGTTTGTCACGAAGCGCGCGCCGGTCTGACATGTCCTGTTCCGCCGGACCGGTCAGCCTCGCACCTGGCCTTGATGATGCGCAGCCCTGCCACGATTTTCTCAGGCTTTAGATCCTCATGCCCCGGTTCCTGCGTTACGTCTTTATGGAAGTTTTCCCAGCAGCAGGCGCCGCTGCTCTGTCCCCAGGAGTATTCTACGACAATTCTGCGGCCCGTTTGACTTGTGCCCATCACAAGTGTCAGTCCCGTTCCGTTCTTGTCGGTGCCCGTCTCGTCGGCCAGACATTTCTATAAACCGTGCTGTGATCGAATCGGCGCTGATGTCTCACAGCGCTGTGAGTCGTAAAAAAATCCGGCGGCCGATTTTGATAGCCCGGTGATATGGCATCCGAAGTTCAGACCAGCACCTGCGATATCCAGTTGGTCATGATGCTGATATTCCCCTGCATGATAAGAAGCTCATTCCTTTTTTTGTTGCTTGAGGTTCATGAGGGGCTTGCTGAGGAACTCTTTCAGCGACTTGTTCTTTCCGAAAGCCCGATCGTCCTTCGCCTGAGGCAAGGTGGCGGGTACGGCGGCCTGCAGGCGCTGCGGCAGCGACTTGCGCGTGATCCGACCGGCGTCAAGATTGGCAAGGGCGTGTTCAACGGCCTTTTCCAATTCGCTGACATTACCCGGCCACGGGTAGGATTTCAGCGCAGCCTGAGCGTCGGACGTGATGGGCGGAATCGGAGCATCCTTCGCAAGACGTTTCCTCAGGGCCATCACCACGAGCGGCAGCACATCTTCCGGTCTTTCACGAAGTGGTGGGATTCTGATCTCGACTGCTTTGATCCTTCTGAAGAGATGGTCACTCTCAGAAGCCCGGCTTGAGGGAAAGTCGGTGATGGTGCCGAGGTATCTGGACTCGGGTTCCTGCTGTCTGGCGTTCTTGTCTTTTATAGCAGCGCCTCGTTGGCTCAGTACGGCTTCGAGCCGTTGTTGCGTTTCCGGCGGCATCATGTTGACGTCCTTCAGCAGGATCGTTCCGCCGGCCGCTGCCGGAGGCATTATGCCATCGCCGAACAAAGCGGTTTCCAGAAGCGGCTGTGGAAGCTCGCTGCAGGAGAGTGCCACGAACTTTGCATCCTTGCGAGGAGATGATGAGTGGATTGTGCGGGCGACCGTCTGGCGGCCGGAGCCGAATTCTCCGATGAGCAGGACAGGGACATCCACCGGTATAACGCGACGGAGTATCGAGCAGACATCTGTCATTGATTTGCTCACGGCTACGAGGCCGTCGAATGGGCATGCTGCGGAAATGTCAAGGCTGATTTGCCCATCGGCGATCGCGTGGCCGTATTTGAGAGCCTGGGTGACCACGTGAAGGAAGTCCTGTACGCGGATGGGCTTGGGAATGTAATCGAACACGTCAAGGTGAAGCGCCTCGATGGCGGACTTAACCGTTCCATAGCCTGTCATGAGTATTACCGGCAGGGAAGGGGTTATTGAGCGGATGCGGCGCAGGAGCTCAATCCCATCTATGGGGATCATGCGTATGTCGGAAATGACAAGGTCAAAGGTTTGCTTCTGAATTTCTTTGATGGCCTGCTCTCCATCCTGGCATGTGACCACTTCGTGGCCGTCGCCTGCCAGGACGGTTTTTAGCACATTGAGGATGAGCACCTCGTCATCTACTAGCAGTATTCTGGCCATTGCTGAACCGGCTGCCTGCCGCACCTGCGGTACTGCATTTAACATTCATGCTGCCGAGGCGGCATATTCTCACAAGATTGAAACTCGGGTCAAACGTTTTCAGGCACACAGTAGTTGCCGCCCCAGGAAGACAGGGCGCCATAGATGGTTCTTTTGTTTCCAGACCAGCATTGGTGAGTTGCCAGGGGCCAGTGAACGAAGCTACCGATACTCAACGGTCATAAACACCGTATTCGAGGCAAGCCTGATAGACTGCGGCGAGGTTCTCGATGGGGGAGCATGGCGGAAGGTTATTGCCCTCCTGGAGAATGAACCGTCCGCCTGCCTTGATGCCGCTTTGCAAGATGGCCTGGGCAGCTTTTGCGCAAGCGTCCGGCGTCCCATACCGCAGGAGGTCCACCGGCGGGCCGCCTGAAATTTCAATTTCCGGGCCGAGTTCCTTTCTGAGCCTGCCGTGGTCAATGGGGAAACCTGTGTCGAACGAAACAACACCTAACTTTCTGCTGATCAGCGGCAGGTGCCGCTGCACATCTCCGCAAAGGTGGATTCCACGCCGCTTGGAGGATGGAGTCGTGTCGGATATGCTGGAGAACCAGTGCTCGTGAAGGGGCAGAACCCATTGTTCGTACATGGCGGTGCTTATTAGCTGTATGGAATCGTCGGCCAGTCCGCCCCAACTGCTCTTTGTCCATTTTTCATCAAGCTCAACAAGGGCTCGATTCCTGGCTATTACCGCATCAATGATCTTGCGCATGAAGGATGCAGCTTTTGGCGGATCGGCGCCAAAAAGGGAGAAAAAGTCCGAGCCCATAAGAACTGCTGCGATGGTGACTGGCCCGTCGAAGCCGAGACGGAAAGGCGCAACTTTGCCCTTTCGGCCCTGATATACAAAATCCTTTGCGGCGGTGATGAGTTCTTTGTGCAGTTTTAATCTGGATTTCAGCCACGGGTTTTCAAGCGGCCGCGAAAAATCCATTTTCAGAAAATCGTCCACATCGGCTTCGGTGAGGTAAGGTCTGTTGCTGGGACATTGTCCTTCTTCGAAGCAGATTGGCGCTCCGAAATATGCGCCGTCGTATGTGTTCTGGTTGTCAACATACAGATTCCACGAATCGGGGAGACGCGATGGAGTGTCGCTGACCTTGCTCAGTACGGTTGCAACATACTCTTGGTGCATGGCTTGCACTTTTATCATGGTGACAGGGTCGCTAAAATACTGTTCGAAAGTTATCTTATCGGGATTTAACTCAGGGTTCAGGAGTATTATCCGGACGTTCGTATTCCATCGCAGAGGGACCCGGATCGGTTTCCCCTCGCGGTAGGCAGTCCACACTTTCTGTTTTTCATCGTCGGATGGCGTAGCAGTCATATTGAGGAACTCCTCTTCTGGTTCAGAACTACATATGGCCCAAACCGCCGCAAAAGTCCAGATCCGTCCGAAGGGCTGTTTTGCGGACGTATTGGGGAAACAGGGGAGAAAAGTCTTTGCGCATTGCTCTATTTATAGGTAGGTTGAGCCCTGTGGCGGATGGGGGAGTATATCCGGCGGAGGCACGAACATGAGTGTTTTAGGGGAGAAGGCTGTTGAGACGAGTGAGCAGCCGGTAATGGCCGACGGTGACGTTGCCGCGATACAACGGCTGAGAACCTTGTGCGATGATCTCAGGTCGGAGATAGCGAGAGTCATAATAGGCCAGAGCGAAGTGATCGAGCTGCTGTTGATATGCATTCTTTCAAAAGGCCATGCTTTGCTGATGGGGGTGCCAGGTCTTGCGAAAACACTCCTCATTCATTCGCTCAGCGACGCGCTTTCGCTTTCCTTCAGTCGAATTCAGTTCACTCCCGACCTGATGCCGTCTGACATAACTGGGACTGACATTCTGCAGGAAAGTGACCGTCCGGGGCGTAGGGTGTTTGAGTTTGTGAAAGGTCCGATTTTTGCGAATGTTGTGCTTGCTGACGAGATCAATCGCACTCCGCCCAAGACACAAGCCGCGCTGCTGCAGGCGATGCAGGA
>CALETX010000391.1 GCA_937920455.1 uncultured bacterium | reverse complement strand
GATGCGGGATGTTGATCCTGACAGGGTGCGTGAAGTTCTGCTCAGACATTTTGTCGGCGTATTCGGATATGAAAACTGGCGGGCAATCAAATTGCCGGAATGAGATTGGAAGATCTGATGGACCCGAGAGAAAGCCACCCTGGCTTCGCGCTCGACTTGGCGGCGGTGCCGTGTATCGAAGGGTTCAGTCGGCTGTTGAGGGATTGGAGCTTCATACCGTCTGCGAGGAAGCCCTCTGTCCCAACCGAGGCATCTGTTGGGAGCAGGGTCACGCCACTCTGATGATTCTCGGAAAAAAATGCACGCGCGGTTGTCGGTTTTGCGGAGTTGAACCGACTGCTCCTGCGCCGCCGGATCCAGCCGAGCCCGCAAGAGTGGCGGCGGCTGTCCGCAAACTAGGGTTGAAGAATATCGTCGTCACATCCGTGACACGCGACGATCTGGCGGACGGGGGAGCGGAGATATGGGTCCAGACCCTGCGGATGATACGCGAGGTCGCCCCTTGTGCTACGATTGAGGCCCTGGTTCCGGACTTTGGAGGACGGACCGAGTCAGTGGACCGTGTGATTGGGGAGCGGCCGGACGTGTTTGGGCATAACCTTGAGACGGTTCCATCCCTCTACGGCAGCATCAGGAGAGGGGCCGACTATGGCCGTTCACTGATGATTCTGGATCGCGCTCGCAAATCAGGCCTGATCACCAAGACGGCGATCATGGTGGGTCTGGGCGAGAGCATTGGCGAGCTGCAGTCTGCGTTCCATGATGCTCATGCGGCAGGAGTTAGCATCCTGTTCATAGGGCAGTACCTGCGGCCAACAAGGGATCATGTTCCTGTGATCAAGTACTGGCAGCCTTCAGAGTTCAAGGAGCTGCGTGATATTGCCGCTCAAATCGGTTTTAAGGTGGTGGTTGCGGGACCACTTGTGAGGAGTTCCTACCATTCGCAGGAACAAGATGCATTTCTCAAGCGAATGCGAAAGGAGCCTGGCGGATGTAGTGGAGAGGATTTCACTTAAGATGCGGATAACGGCATGAAATTGAGACGCGAGCCGATCAAACTGATAACCCCTGAAAATTTCGGGCACGTGCTTCGCGCAGGGCGCCGGTGTTGTCATTCGGGGTATTACGCCATGTATTCGAGCGTATTTGGGGGAATAGTCTCCGATCCAACTTTGATGCTTGTGCCTATTGACGACCATATGGTTCATCGTGGGGATGGGGTTTTTGAGGTCTTCAAGTGCGTTGGCGGTGCCATCTACAATTTTGACGCGCATTTGTCTCGCCTCAGGAGATCTGCCGACGCTCTTGCCCTAAACCCGCCGTGCGGTTGGGCAGGCTTGCGTCGCATCGTCATTGCCACTGTTCGAGTCGGCGGCAGGCGGGATAGCACCATCCATCTTTTTGTGTCGCGTGGCACCGGCGGTTTCACGGTGAATCCCTACGAAAGTGAAGGATGCCAGCTCTATGTTGTGGTTATTAAAACGCGTCCGCCTTTCATGGCTGATAACCCCGAGGGCGCTGTTGTGGTTTCAAGTTCGGTTCCTCCCAGGCTCCCCCAGTGGGCATCAATCAAAAGCTGTAACTATCTTCCGAATGTGCTCATGAAGAAAGAAGCCGTTGATCGAGGAGCGGATTTCGTGGCTGGGTTCGATGAAAGAGGTTGTTTGACAGAAGGCGCCAGCGAGAATATGGGCATAGTGACGCGGGCAGGTGAACTTCTGTTTCCGGAGTTGAGGGGCATTCTCGCTGGAACCACAATGCTCCGTGTGATGGCCCTGGCCAGGCGCCTGAAGGGACGATTGTTGAAAGATATAAGGTTTGCGGATATCACCAAAGCCGATATCAGAGCCGCTTCGGAAATGCTGGTGGTGGGCACAAGCATTAACGTGACGGCTGTGCGCGTTTTCGACGGTAAACCCATTGGATCAGGCCGCCCGGGACCGGTTTTTGCGGAACTCAATCGGCTTCTGTTGAGAGACATGGCAGAGAATCGGAAACTGAGGACGCCTGTGTTCTGAAGTTCGAGTGTCTGTGTGGCTGGGAAAGAACAGGCCAGGGTTCGGTTGCCGGATCATGATGATTTCTCAGCGGGGCAGCATAATGGGGCAGCCACGGAGATTTGGCCGTCACGATCGTTTTGAGATGATTTGACAAAAACAAAATGTGGTCGTAGAGTAAGCCGCGTTTTTTTTGAAGAAGGGGGTTGTCGCGCGTGCCAACCTACGAATACGAATGCGGCAAATGTGGTGAGCATTTCGAGCTTTTCCAGAGAATATCGGAACCGCCCGCCAGCAAATGTCCGGTATGCGGCGGGCGCAAAGTAAAGCGGCTCCTGGGAACCGGAGCGGGAATCATATTCAAAGGAAGCGGGTTCTATCAGACCGACTATCGCAGCCGGAGTTACAAAGAGGCGGCGAAGAAGGAAAAAGAAGTGTCAACAGGGCCTGATTCAAAGAAAAAAGAGGAAAAAAAGACTTCTGCTGACGCCGGTGCCTAATAAAAAGGGGCTGTAAATATGCTGACATGTTCAAAGTGCGGGACTGAAAATCCATTGGGGAGGGTTTTCTGCACAAAGTGCGGCGCAAAGCTGGACCTCGGCAGGCTGACAAAGCAGGACCTTGACTCGCAGGTAAAGGTAAGTTGGTTGGCGACTCACTGGAAGAATCTCGTGTGGATCCTGGTCATTATTCTGTTGATCCCTGTGGGGCTGGCTTTTTGGGCGCGGTCTCAGCCGCTGGCAGGTTCCGGTCAGAAGCAGGATGAGCGATATGTTGAGAGCTGCTTGAAACAGATGATGAATCTCAAACCAGGTCAGATAATGCCAAATGTTCAATTTACCGACGCGCAGATCAATGCTTTTTTCGCAGAAGGTCGGGCAAACGCTTGGAAAGTGGACATGGTAAGCGTTGGTCTGTATCAAGGATACTTCACGGTTCGTATGGTGACCTCGGTGCTTGGGCCATGGAAGGTAAAGAGTTATGAAGTGGGACTGAAGCTTTCCAGGGAGATAACTAGTGTTCCGATGGGAGGGCCAAGGATCGAGGTGAGGAAGGCAGCCATTGGGCATCTGCCTCTTCCCAAGCCGATGGTGTCGCTGGCGCTGAAGCCTATTCTCGCGAAAGCTGTGGCCGATGAGTACTGGAAGGGGATTTCAAGGGCCTCAGAAATCAAGTGCGAGTCTGGCAGGATCATTGTCACGGTCAAGCCCTAATGTCCTTGTGTTGCGGGGCGACGGCTGGTTAATCACCATGCGCAATAAGTGCGCAGCAGTTGTAACTCTTGCGCTATTATTGGCGCTACATGGGTCTTGTTCCCTTTCGCATGATTCGCCCGAGGACGGAGTGGTGTCGTTCAAAATGATGCGCTCAACGTCCGGCTCATGGGAAGTGTTTGGGACCAACGATCTGGAGATGGCCGGTGCGTTGCGGTGGGCGGAGGAGACGGCGCGGAGCGTGGCGCGAATAATAGGCGCGGCTGATAGCAACGCCGCCGTTGGGAAAATTGTGCTGCCGCCGGCTTCTGTTGCAACGGAAACGCCTGTTTGCAGAATTGTCGTGACGAACGGGATCATCGTGAGACGACTGGATTTGCCTTCGGCCGATATGCTGTCTTTGGCGCGAAACACTCCGTATCTTTGCCGCATTCTGATGGAGAATCCTGTCGGCTCCGGTGGAGGTGGCACGGGACTGGTGGCGCCTGAGTGGCTGTGCGTTGGCATTGCGCAGAATCTGTATTCCGCGAACAAGGCATGGAACACCAGCGAAATGCTACAAAGATGGCGGGATGGCAGGGCGGGGTCTCTGCGCAGGCTGCTAGACACCGTCCAGAAGGTCGGAGATGGGCGCCACGATGCCGTCTACTGCGGTACGATCGTGACATGGATCTTGTCGTGGCCTCGCGGCAAGGAATGCGTCCGCGCAATCGCACGAGGGGAGACTGGAGAAGGCGGGCGTGTTTCTCCTGAATGGTTGCTTCAGTGGCGCGACGGATGTGGGTCAGCGTCGGATTTGGACGAAGCGTGGGACAGATGGGTGCTTTCTCAGAGAAGGCTTGTTTACGAAGTGGGACTCGTCACACCGGCTCTCGTTCGTGAGCTGGAGATGGAAATGTATTTTTGGGGGTCGGACGGGCGGGCGCTGACAGCAAGTGACCTTGCGTCTGGTTCCATAGACGGGACGGTAAGAGCTGCTGCGGCGGCGAGGAGCATGACGACTAGGCTCCTGGCCGCGGGGAGGGATGTTGTTTTCCAGGAGGCTGCGTCTGCAGTGGCGGATTTTCTCGATGCGGTTGCTGATCCCAAGATTTCTATAAAGCGTCGTCGTGAACAACTATCGAAAGCGGAAAGAGCGATTCGCGCCGCCAAGCGCAGGGCGGATGAACTGTGGCCCAGGGCATTTGATGGTCACGAAGCGGAGGATATTTGGTGAAGATACTGAACATAGGCTCGCTCAATATTGATTATGTCTACAAGGTGGATCACTTTGTGAAACCCGGAGAGACGCTGGCGTGCATCTCGTTTGAAAAATTTGCGGGCGGCAAGGGCTTGAACCAGTCCGTGGCTCTTGCCCGCGGCGGGGCGCGGGTGTGCCATGCAGGCAGAGTCGGGAA
>CALETX010000390.1 GCA_937920455.1 uncultured bacterium | reverse complement strand
GCGGTGCGGTCGCGTGTCATATTCATGGCGGCGTCATGGATGCGCTCCTGGCATCCGGCAAGCTCGCCGACGTACAGCCGGCAGTTGACTTGATCAGAAGCAAGGGCATGATTGCCGGAATAGCTGGCCACAACGTTCGTGTGTTCGATTGGGCAGAGGAAAACTTGGATGTGGACTATTACATGTGCTCTTACTACAACCCCATAGCAAGACCCGCCACGGGCGAACACGTAAGCGGAACAGAAGAGATTTATCGCGACGAGGACCGGCGCGCTATGACAGATAGAATAAAAACTCTTTCGCGGCCAGTTATACACTACAAGATCATGGCGGCCGGCCGAAACGATCCGCGGGAGGCGTTTGCCGCCGCTGCGGCCGCAATGCGGGAGTCCGATGCCGTCTGTGTTGGCGTCTTTCCCAAAGACAACCCCCGCATGCTCGCTGAGGACACGTGCCTTTTTGAGCATGCATGGCGCAAAGCACACGCATAATGACGGTGCGCAAATTAGGTGGACTTTCCCCATTTTTTTAGATGAAGCCTGGCAAGCATAGCTGGCGATTGGCAGAGGAAAGCGGCGAGATGGTGAACCTTGGCACCCCAGCAGCCGAGTCGTGAGAGCAGTCGCGCAATGCCGCCTGCCTGTCCGTGTCCGTACGCAGACAGGTCGGCTGACGCGTAGTAGCGAAACTCAGCTACCCCGAAAAATCGTCCGGATACTTCCACAATGTGACCGGCAAGCACCGCCAGCTTCAACGACCGTCCCAAACATACCGCCGAGAAATACGCCGCCGCCAGCACCAGCGCAACCAGATTGCGCAACCTTTCGTACGACAAAACCCGCATCTCCTCCAACCGATAAGTCTGTTTCAACCGAGACTTTGCTGTTGAGACAGAGCCACCGACAATGCGCGAAAAGCAAAATGTTTGCTGTCAATGCACCAGAACGGCAGTAGCCAAATGCATTGCAGTTGGATTTTCACTTTCTTGTGACGGGCTTGAATTTGTGAACACTCAATTGACAGGCAGTTATAAAGGTCTCTGTGGTGTAAAAGCAAAATCTGGGATAAAATGTCCAGAAAAACGGCCGATCTGTTCCCGTAACTTCATCGCTGCTTGAATATGCCTCATACGCTAACCTTCCCCTCAGATTGGATCTGCTAGCACACTTATACCCACCTGCCCCATACAGGCCGGTTCTCGTTTCCATAACCCACTTTATCAATTGCCTCTCAAGTACTTACACCAGCCCCACATCAAAAATGGGGAAATCCTGATTATACAGGCCGGTTTGCTCCCTCTTTCGCGCGACGAGGCCTTCAATAATCTGCGCCGAAACAGGCGCGTAAGACTTGCGTCAAAAAATGCCCGCCTTTATAGTGCATGTTATGGCTGATGTCGCTGTGGTTATACCCACTTACGACGAAAAAGAAAACGTCGGGCCCATCTCGCGCGAAATCTTGCGCGTGAAGCCAGATGTGTCCATTCTTTTCGTTGACGGCAATTCCCCGGATGGGACCGGTAAAATATTGGACGATCTTTCCGCCGCTGATAATCGGATCCATGTGCTCCACAGTCCGGCCAAGGAAGGCCTGGGTCGGGCGTACATCTCTGGATACCGCTGGTCATTGGAGAGAGGATACAGATTCATCATCGGCATGGATGCGGATTTTTCCCACGATCCGGCGGAAATTCCGAATCTTCTGAAAGCGGCTCAAAATGCGGATCTTGTGATAGGCTCGCGCTATATCAACGGGATACGCGTCGCCAACTGGCCGCTGAGCCGTCTGATACTCAGCAAGATGGCTGGAGCCTACGTGCGTTTGATAACAGGCATGCCCATTGCGGACCCTACAGGAGGCTACCGATGTTACCGATCCGAAACGCTTGTACAAATTGAACTCGACACAATCCTCTCAAACGGCTATTCGTTTCTCGTAGAAACAGCTCACCGCGCATGGATACGAGGATTCCGCATTGTCGAACTTCCTATAACATTCGTTGACCGCAGATCTGGCTATTCCAAGATGAGCATGGATATATTCAAGGAATCACTATGGATGGTGTGGAAGCTGGCTCTGCTGAACGGGTTCCGACGCTCGCCGATGAAGCGTCGCTCAGGAACTCACATACCCGCTCCGAATCGCAGCCATGAATAAGGATGCCTCAGCCCTCCCGGAGCTTTTATCCGTATGCAGCATCGCAAGAGACATAGCCGTCTCAATGAGGCCAGCCCAATGGACAAAGAACGCCGTCGTGTTCGCTGCTTTCATTTTTGCTTACTGGGACAGTACGCGCAGCCACCCTCTGTCCGGTGATGAATTCCTGCTTGCCCTATTGGCCTTCGCCATCTTTTGTCTGATTTCCAGCGGCATTTACCTGTTGAACGACCTTCATGACGCGCCAATGGACCGTTTTCATCCTGTGAAGAAAAACAGACCTGTAGCTTCAGGACGTCTTCCCCCCGCAGTGGCTGGAGTCGCTTCTGCCCTGTTCCTGGGCGTTTCTCTTGCGTTTGGCATGGCTCTCTCTCTCAAATTTGTCGCAGCCGCGCTCGCTTATGTGGTCTTGCAAATACTTTACACAATGATTCTCAAGCGAATGCCTTTTCTGGACGCCATTGCCATTGCAAGTGGGTTTGTACTCCGGGCAGTTGCCGGGGCATATGCACTGCCCGATGTGATCATATCGAGATGGCTCCTGCTGTGCGCGTTCCTGCTATCCCTCTTTCTCGCCCTTTGCAAGCGGAAAAGCGAACTGATAACCATCACCGCATCTGAGAACCACAAACAGAGACCTGCACTCGGAAGCTATCCCGGCAGGATTCTGGATGCCGCGATCGTGCTGTCCGGCGCCGCCGCATTCATATCCTACACGATCTATTCGCTCTGGCCCGGCACCATCGGTAAATTCCACACGAGAGGACTGATCCTGACAGCGCCCGCCGTAGCACTCGGGTTGCTGCGCTATGCCTATCTTGTGTACAACCACCGCCGCGGCGAACGGCCGGAGGAGATACTCCTAACCGACCGGCCTCTTATGGCGATAATCCTGCTGTACGGAGCCGCAACAATTGCAGTGCTCCATTTCCGACTTTGACATCTCTCCCAT
>CALETX010000389.1 GCA_937920455.1 uncultured bacterium | reverse complement strand
AACGTTATAGCCCCAATAATGACATCTTCGCGCGGTGCAGCATGGCGACAAACCATTTTTTACCCCTTTGCAATGACGTCTACCCTGGCCGGCTGTGATGTCCTGAGGCCTGTTCTGCAATGCCCTCTCTACGATTGCAAGGCACGGTCGGAGGTTCCTGTTCTTGCCGCCGCATCTGCTTATGAGCCAGCGTCTAAGTCACTGACCATCTTGGCGATAAACAGACGCATTGACGACCATGGCACAATTGAGCTCGCTGTTGATCTACGCGCTTTTCCACGGATGCGCGTCTCCAAGTGGTCTGTGCTAAGGCATAACAACCTTAAAGCAGCGAACACGATGTCAGATCCTGATTGTATTCGGCCAGCATCGGCCGCCGCCGTTTCTGTCACCAATGGCCAGTTTTCCGCCGCCTTGGCTCCGGCTTCTTTGAATCTTATACAACTGACACCCGAAGCCTAAGACTCTTCAAAGGAGAAATGGAAGTGAAAAACACACCTCAAACAACCTGGCCCATCCTGCGAGTGTATGACGAAGAACACCTGCATCGCATAGCGCTTCCCCTTGGCGGCATAGGCACCGGCACAGTTTCCCTCGGTGGCCGCGGCGATCTTAGAGACTGGGAAATCATGAACCGTCCCGCAAAAGGTTTTTATCCGCCAGGCCAGGGTTACATTACGCCATGCCTCGGGTTCGTTCTTTATGCAAAACCTTCTGGCTGCGATGCTGTAACCCGTTTGCTTGAAGGGCCTCTGGACTTTGCAGACTACGAAGGCGCCCAGGGTATCCGCATTCCTAACCATGGAATGCCGCGCTTCAGGTCCTGCAAATTCGCGGCCGCGTATCCGCTGGCACAGCTCTTCCTTTCCGATCCAGACGTTCCTTTGCGAGTCAGGCTTGAAGCATTCAACCCTCTGATCCCCGGAGATGCGGATTCCAGCGGCCTGCCGGTGGCTATTTTCAGATATGTGCTCATCAACAACACCAGCAAGAGGATTAGCGCATCTGTATGCGGTACGATTCCGAATTTCATCGGTGCTGACGGATCATCCCCTGCTGGAATAGGCTGGACAGGAGATCCTGATTATCGTGGCGCTCTGAAAGGCAATAAAAATGAGCACCGCAGGAGTGACAATCTTCACGGCATATTCCTGTATTCACAGCGTCAGGATACGCTCTCGGCAGCATGGGGCTCAATGGCTCTTGCTGTGCTCAATGTCCCAGAGTCGTCAGTAACATGGCGCACCGCCTGGGCAGAAAAGAAATGGAACGATTCGTTCCTCGATTTCTGGGATGACTTTTCTTCGGATGGCCGGCTTGAAGAACGCGAGCATGTCTCTGCTCCTGACCCGAAGGCTTCCCTTTGCGCAAGCCTCGTGCTGCCGCCTCGAAGTTCAAAAGCAATAACCTTCATCCTGACCTGGCACTTTCCAAATCGAAAAACCTGGACACCAGCCCCCAATCCGGAGAAAAAGCCCGGCGAGCAATGCGGCCAATCATCATCCAACGCGGCCGACCCCGATCAGATCGGCAACTATTACACCACTATTTTCAAGGATGCATGGGATGCGGCGGAAAAAATCGCCACGCGGCTGCCTGATCTCGAGCGACAAACCGTGGCCTTTGTACGAGCCTTCTGCGAGAGTGATCTGCCAGACGTTGTAAAGGAAGCGGCGTTTTTCAATTTGAGCACCTTGCGAAGCCAGACCTGTTTCCGCACACCCGACGGTTTCCTTTTCGGCTTTGAAGGCTGCAACGATCGGATTGGATGCTGCCATGGTTCGTGCACACACGTCTGGAACTACGAAAACGCGGTCGCTCATCTGTTCGGCGACTTGTCACGCGGCGCGAGACGCCTGGAATTCCTGCATGCCACTGACGAAAGAGGTTTGATGAGCTTCAGAATCAATCTCCCGCTGCACAGAGCGCAGGAATTCGGCAAGGCAGCCGCAGACGGCCAGATGGGTTCCATTGTGCGAGCATACAGGGATTGGAAACTGTCGGGCGACATGGATTTCCTCCGAGAGATATGGCCAAAAGTACGCAAGGCCCTTGAATTCTGCTGGATACCCGGCGGCTGGGACGCCGACATGGACGGCGTCATGGAAGGATGCCAGCATAACACCATGGATGTCGAGTACTACGGTCCGAATGGTCAAATGACCATTTGGTACCTGGCTGCCTTGCGAGCGGCCGAAGAAATGGCC
This sequence comes from uncultured bacterium, assembly GCA_937920455.1. Taxonomy (GTDB): domain Bacteria; phylum Verrucomicrobiota; class Kiritimatiellia; order UBA8416; family CALETX01; genus CALETX01. The sequence goes on along the minus strand of CALETX010000389.1, from coordinate 1,187 downwards.
AACGCCGTTGGCGACAACGAGTTCGCCCAGAAGTGCCGCGCCCTTTTCGAGAATGGCAGCAAATGGACTGATGAAAATTTATTCAATGGCGAGTACTACCAACATATCATCAAGCCTCCAACGTCTCCTGACGCTATCGCCCCAGGCCTTCAAGTCGGAATGGGCACAACAACTCTCGATGAGCCGGAATTCCAACTGGGATCCGCTTGTCTTGTTGATCATCTTGTCGGACAGTATATGGCTCACGCCGTCGGACTCGGCTATCTCCTCAAGCCCGAAAATGTCCGACAGGCATTGAAAAGTATAATGAAGTACAATTTCCGGAGACACTTTTTCGGTCATTTCAATCACATGCGCACGTTTGCCACCGGTAACGAATCGGCGCTTCTTATGGCCACTTATCCCCGCGGCAACAGGCCAAAGAGTCCCTTCCCCTACTGCAACGAGGTGATGACCGGATTCGAATACACCGCTGCTGTGGGCATGCTTTACGAGGGCATGATAGCCGACGGTCTGAAATGCATCAGAGCCATCAGAGACCGTTATGACGGTCGCAAACGAAACCCCTTTGATGAGGCCGAATGCGGCCATCACTACGCGCGGGCCATGGCAAGCTGGACGGCTGTCCTCGCGTTGACCGGATTCCAATATTCCGGCCTGGACGCAACCCTTACATTCGCCAGCCGCCCAGGGAATTATTTCTGGTCGAACGGTGCGGCATGGGGAACTTGCAGGATCACACGAAGCGGCGCCAGGATGAAAGTCTGGCTAACCGTTCTGCATGGATCCCTCAAGCTCGCCAGACTTGAGCTCACTGGCTTCGGGAAATATGCGTGGCAGGATCCAATCGTCGCTCAGCAGAGCCAAACCATCAGCGCCAGCATCCAGCCACTGTCAAATGAGAGCAAGCGATGAGAGCCGTCGTAGTCGAAAAACCCGGTGTCCTGACAATCCGGGACATACCCGAACCCCGAATCGGAGAATACGACTGTCTCTGTAAGATGCTTTACGGTGCCACCTGTACCGGCACAGAACTGCAAATACTCTCCGGACGGTTTCCGTGGCCGGTCCGATACCCCACAATCCTCGGCCATGAAACCGTCGGACGCATCGTAGAAACCGGGCCAAAAGTCAGACATCTGAAAAAAGGCGACCTTGTGGTGCGATCGGCGGTCATCAGATCCATT
>CALETX010000388.1 GCA_937920455.1 uncultured bacterium | reverse complement strand
CAACGGCCAGGTCAGCTGCGCTGGGAGAAAAGACGTGTAGAGGGGCTTATCAGGCGCATAACTTGCCTGGGGTTTTCGGTGCTGAATGGCTCGCGTTTGTGGGACGCGCGGGTGATTGGGAGATCGGATGGAAATAGTCATAGAGCCGACACGATCGTGGTTTCGGATTCCATGGAAGGAGATATGGGAGTATCGGGATCTGCTGTTTCTGCTTGTGAGAAGGGATTTTGTCGCCAAGTATAAGCAGACGATTCTCGGGCCTGCGTGGTTTGTTTTGCAGCCGCTTGCAACCACTTTGGTGTTTACGGTGATTTTCGGAAAGGTGATGAAGGTTCCCACTGATTCGCTGCCGCCGGTGTTGTTTTATCTGTGCGGGATGCTGGCGTGGAGTTATTTTGCGCAATGTCTGAACGCTGCTGGGATGAGTCTTCTCAACAACGCCTACATATTCTCGAAGGTTTACTTTCCCAGGCTTGTTGTGCCGTTTTCCATTGTTATTTCAAATCTAGGGGCGTTTGTCGTTCAGGCAGTAACGTTTCTGATATTCTGGATAATATTCAAGGTTGCTGGGCCGGGGGCGGGTCATTTTGAGATAAAGTGGCAGCTGGCGCTGTTTGCGCCGTTGGTGTTGGCGCAAACGGCGCTGTTGGGATTGGGAACGGGCCTGCTGGTGTCGGCGCTGACGGCGCGGTACAGGGACATTGTGCATTTGACCGGATTCTTGACTCAACTGTGGATGTACGCCACGCCGGTTGTGTATCCGCTTTCAGTGGTGCCCGAGAGATGGCGGTGGGTTGCGGCGGCAAATCCGATGACATTTGTTGTTGAGTTCTATCGCACCGCATTTCTTGGGACGGGCAGCATCACATTGTCGCTGGCAGTTGGATCGTTCGGCGTCACGCTTGCTGTATTATTGGGTGGGCTGACGTTGTTCAATCGAGTGGAGAAAACATTTGTTGACACTGTGTGAGTTATGGAATCTCTGCTGCCGCCAGGGGATTGTCCTTTCGATCTGGTTAATTGTCTTATGCCGGGGGAGGATGTAGACCGACAAAGCGGTGGGTTTTTCTAAGTTGGGGCGGCTTTTTGATCATGTTTATGTTCCCAAACTCAGCCGTGGCACGAGGAATTCCCTTTGGACTGGGCCGATTCTGGGAAGCACAAGGCTCATTTGCAGAGATCCGTATTCCTTGCCTCCCGGCGACTCATTAAGAACGAGAATTTGACAGCATCGCTGATCGTTCGGCAAAAGGCGTCACGAATGGGGAAATACAGCATAGGTAAACGGTGGGACTGGAGGAGGAATGCAAAAAGTCTACAGAAGCACGGAAGATCGGATGATGGCAAAGGGGTTGACAATCGAGGAGGCTGGGCATGTTGATTGAGAGGCTCGGGCGGATGTTAATGCGCATTGGTGCCGCACTGGTCGGTCTGGAATCAAGGGGAGTTCAAAGGCAAAAGAATCTGAGGGGAGACCGGGATATAGAATGGAGCTGGATAGAGGCGCGCATTCCGCTTGCGAGAGGCAGGGCGCTTGATTTTGGTTGTGGTGGAAGTCATTTGGGACTGGTTGCTGCGGAGCGCGGCTATGATGTGCTGGCGATTGACCTTCAAAACATAGAGTGGCCGTACAACCACCCGAGGCTCAGGTTCAGGCGTTGTGACGTCATGCAGCTTCACGAGAAGGAATTCGATCTGGTTTTGAACTGTTCGACTGTTGAGCACGTTGGAATAGCGGGCAGATACGGGATCAGGCGCCATCAGCCGGATGGAGATCTCGAAGCTATGGGGAAACTGCGCGAGTTGATGAAACAATCCGGCACAATGCTGCTTACGATTCCGGTCGGTCGTGATGCGATATTTCCTCCTATGTGCAGGGTTTACGGCGCAGAGAGGCTGCCGCGGCTTGTTGAGGGTTTTGAGATTGGGGAAGAGAGATTCTGGAAGAAGGATGACACTAATCGTTGGTTGCAATGCTCCAGGGACGAAGCAGTTGATTTTGCCTGCGAAATGAGCTCGCATGACCCTTTACAGAATGTTTGCGCACTTGGCGGTTTTGTGCTGATGAAGCGGTAGTTTGGCGATTTGTTGTGTTGGACAGGTGGGGCGGTTTCGCTTTTCAGGCGGGCAGAAGGTGCAGCCTGTGTCATTGTAGAGCATTAACTCATCATGCGGTTGGCGAGGCCGCCGTCTGGATGAGAGAATACGGATGATCGTCTGATTGAAGTAAGTGATGCGTCTCGTTCTTTTCACATGTCCGAAGTCGTTTGCGGATGAGCATATCGGGTTTATCCAGCGAAACGCATTGAAGAGCTGGTCGTTGCTGGCGCCGCGACCGCGGATCTTGTTGATGGGGGAGGAGGCAGGGATTCAGGAGGTGGCTGGTGAGCTTGGGTTGGAGGTGGTGTGTGGAGTTGAGCGTAATGACAGGGGGACGCCTCTTGTGTCGTCGTTATTCAAGAAGGCGGGTGAGAATAGCAGTGATGGGGACATTCTGGCGTATGTGAACACGGATATCATCTTGATGCGGGATTTTGCGGAAGCGGTTTGGGTATGTTGGAGGTTGGAGCGGCGGTTTATGATGGTGGGCCGGCGCTGGGATTTGGATATGGAGCAGGATTTGGATTTTGCGCAAGGTTGGGATGAGAGGCTCAGACAGGACGTGCGTCGAAGAGGATTTTTACACGCCCCCAGCGGGTTGGATTATTTTGTGTTCAGGCCGGGTTTATGGGGTGAGATTCCGCCATTTGCGTTAGGGCGTTTTTCCTGGGACAACTGGTTGCTGGCGGAAGCGGGACGCCTGGGTGCCATGCGGATAGATGCGAGCAATGCTGTGATGGCGGTTCACCAGAACCATGGATACACCACAGTTGGTTTTTGCGATTCAGCGACCATGGAGCAATCGGAGGAGGCAGCGAGGAACCGAAGACTAGCCGGCAATATGATGGCCAACACGCTTGACTGCGAATATGTCCTTCGGGATGGCAAAGTCTGTCGCGCGCTGGATGTCAGGCATGTGACAAGACGAGCGCATCGCTTTGTGTTCAACACAGCACGGTCCATGTGTCCGGCGCCGCTGAGGCCATTTGCAGGGAGGTGCTGGGAGAGGATAAGAGATTCGATCGGACGCTTCTGAAAAGTCTGATGCTGGGGTGTGATTCGAATGTCGGATGATGTGATAATCAGTGTTGAGAAGATTTCGAAGCGGTATCGTCTTGGAGAGACTGCAGCCGGGACCTTGAGGGAGGCTTTTGCGCGATGGGTTGAACGTCGTCGGGGAGTGGTGCCGACGAGGGAAGAGGCGGATCGCAGGGAGATATGGGCATTACGCGACGTATCGTTCGAGGTGAAGCGGGGCGAGGTGTTGGGGATCATTGGCAAGAACGGGGCTGGAAAGAGCACGCTTTTGAAGATTCTGAGCCGGATTACGGAACCTACGAGCGGCCGGGCGGTATTGAGGGGAAGAGTGGCGAGTTTGCTTGAGGTTGGAACAGGGTTTCATCCTGATTTGACTGGTCGGGAGAACATCTATCTGAACGGCGCGATTTTGGGGATGAAGAAGGCAGAGATTGCCAGGAAGTTTGATGAGATTGTGGCGTTTGCCGAGCTTGAGCGGTTCATAGACACGCCTGTGAAGCGGTATTCTTCGGGAATGTATGTGCGGCTTGCGTTTGCTGTGGCGGCGCATTTGGAGCCTGAGATTTTGCTTGTTGACGAAGTACTGGCCGTGGGAGACGCGTCATTTCAGAGAAAATGTCTAGGGAAGATGGGCGAAGTGTCCCGAGCCGGCCGCACCGTGCTTTTCGTGAGCCATAACATGAATGCTATCAGACAGCTATGTGGGAGAACGTTATTATTTACGAATGGCAGGATAGAGCAGGACGCGGCGGCTGATATTACTATGGCAGCTTACTTGCTTTCGTTAGCAGGCGAAAAGGCCCATTCAGTAGAGACAGGATCTTTGCCAAGAGATGAGGGCATAGGTAGGAAGGCGAGAATCCTCAGTATCAGAGCAGTGCCACGCAACGAGGGGGCATTTCGCTGGCAGGAGCAACTGGTATTTGAGGCTGATGTTGTTATACGGACGGCGATCCCGAACGCTTCTTATGGTGTAAACATAGAGGTTGAAAACGGCCCTCGGTTGCTGACCTGTATCTCCGATGTGACTGACATGAGTCCGTCTTGTCAGAGAGTAAGGGTTGTGCTTCCTGACCTTATCCTGACGCCAGGCAGGTACACCTTGAGTATGGCTATTGCGAGCAACGAGGTTTTAATTGACGTATTGTACCGAATAGTTTCGTTTGAGATTATTGGCGTCGGGCTGGAGGGAGCGGTCTTGTATGCTGGAAAAATTGGTCATGGGCCGATTTATACTCGTGCTGTATGGGATGTGAGCCTTATTGAAAATGCGAGGGGACAACATGGCCGTTTCTACAGCGAATTCAGCTCCTGAAGGCAGTGGAGAATCGCTCATATGGAAAGCGATAACTAGCCTGCGGGCGATTTACCGTACAGGTACCGTTTTGAAGTCAGTCAAATTGAAGCCTCTGTACGTATTTGAGAATGCTTTTTCAACAATTGATAGTAAATGAGGATACCATGGAGAGGTTTTTCTGATCGCCAATCCGTAGTTATAGACTTGCGTATAATAATCATACTCTTTTTGAAAGAGTTCTGAGTCGAGCAATTTAGCTATTAGACCTGTATATGGAGACTCAGGGAAGATGATAAGATCTGGCTTCTTTTGTAGAAGAGAAGCCACGTTGACGTGATTATGGGCTATTTGCTTGTCATGCAGGCCTGTGAGGTCGACAAAAATCAAGTGGTGAAATCGTGATCCTAGGTAGCCATGTTCGGTTGCTGCTATGACCGTGGAGGGAGGCGCTTTTTCCAGTATCTGCGCAAGAGCATAGAGTGCCTCCCAGCGTTCGAGAACCGGCAATTTTGTTGGTTTTTGTTGAGTATAGCTGGTAAGAGGCCGTATGGGTTGTTGTTTGTCCAGCACGTAGAAGCTGGAGATTTTATGAACAGTCCAATGTACAAATCCAGAGAACGAGAGGAACACAACAACACACATTGCTATACGCAGCTCGCCGCCGGAGGATTTGTTCAGATAAGCTTCCTCTAGCTCGAGTACGACTGCGCATGCCATAATGATAAAAGCGAGTGAAGGATAAAAAAAACGTGCATTACCTGCTGCGATCTGCCGGAATGAAATCAAAAACGCAAAGGTCATGACCATTGGGATGGCGATAGCGGCTAACTTTGGAAAGGCATCTGGACGAGCTGCCAGGATGATGAATATAAGGAACGGCGCTGAAGTAGCGACGAACGTCAGAAGAAATTCGAAACCCGAGGGAAGTGTTGGGGCGTAGAAACCTTCGTAGAAAGTGGGTCTTTTGACCCATATTGGAAGGGGCGCCCACGAATTGAACAAAGCCACGTTGATCACTACGCCTAACCCCAACGCAACGGACAAAACGAAGACATAGAGAGCAGCCAGGCGTAGAGACCACTTTTTGTTGAGCAAGAAAAAAAGCGGTGGAAGCAGGGCGGACCAAAGCACGTTGTCTGGCCGGGCAGCCGTTGTTATTATGGCGCCAACCAAAATGCTTGCGAATGCATAGGGTGATCTTGGATTGTGGCAACTCATAATGAGCACAGCCAGGACAGAGTTTGTCAGGAATGATAACGTTGTGTCCATGCCGGAAGCGCAGTGTTCAAGCAGAGCAGGGGACATTAGGAGGAGGACAACAAGAAGCATAGGCAAGGTTAGCCAGCGGGGCTGACATTTCTTGCGTTGAACAGTTGCGATCAGCATTGCGAGCGCAAGTACAGCCATAGTGCCAGCGAGAGCAGAACAAAAGGTTAAAACTATGCCATCTGGCCATTGGGTAAGAGCAAGTACCAGGGTTACGAACAGTAGGTACAGAGGGCTTGTGATGCCAAATGCGGCCCCATCTTCGGCGTTCCAGGAAA
>CALETX010000387.1 GCA_937920455.1 uncultured bacterium | reverse complement strand
GCTCAGCAGCGCCGGTGCGTTTCAACGGTTCGGCCGATATTCGAGCCATTACAGAAGCAGACGGACTCCTGATTATTCCTCAGGGAGTTCAAGGCTACGAAAAGGGAGACCGCGTCCGTGTTAGACTCCTTCGGCAGGAAGATTGATTATCTGAGAATCTCCGTAACTGACCGGTGCAATCTCAGGTGCGCCTACTGCATGCCAGCCGAGGGGGTTCATCTCAAACCTCACTCTGAGATTCTTTCCTATGAGCAAATCCGTGATATCGCAGCCGAAGCAATAAAGCTCGGAATACGGAAAATACGGCTTACAGGCGGGGAGCCTTTGATACGCAAAGACATCGTGAATCTTGTTGCCATGCTCTCCGGCATGAACGGCCTTGCAGACCTTGCCCTGACAACCAATGGCATCTTACTTGCCGATATGGCGGCCAGCCTTCAGAAAGCCGGCTTGCGCCGAGTCAACATTTCGCTGGATACATTGAACCAGGAGCGATACGCGCTAATAACACGGGGTGGAAATATCACATGCGTCTTGGCAGGCATAGATGCAGCCATCAAAGCCAGACTTCATCCGATCAAGATCAATATGGTTGTCCTGCACGACACAGACCGCGTTGAAATATCTGACATGGAGCGTTTCTGCCAGAGCAAAGGGCTGATCCTCCAACTGATACGGCACTTTTCCATTTCTGACGGCACCGAATGCAGAAGCGAAATACCAACCCACAGGCCTCCCCCGTGCCAACAATGCAACAGACTACGGCTGACGGCTGATGGCTGGCTGAAGCCGTGCCTGCGCAGCGATATTGAAGTGCGTGTAAAATTTGATGATATACGAGGCAGTATTCTCAATGCCGTGCAACTGAAACCAGAGTGCGGCACGCGGTGCCGGACTCGGCAAATGTCAGCAATAGGAGGTTAGAAATGGGTTCATCTCACTTCACCGGCAAAGGGAAGGCAATAATGGTGGACATTTCCGGCAAACGACCTGTGAAACGTTACGCCGAGGCTACCGCTCTAGTCCGCATGGCGCCCAAAACCATTAGAATGATCCAAAAGCAGTTAATACCCAAAGGAGACGTTTTGGCTGTGGCCAAAGTTGCCGGGATCATGGCAGCAAAGAAAACCTCAGAGATTATCCCCCTGTGCCATCCAATCGGCATAGAAAATATCAGCATAACTTTTGGGCTGAACAAGAATGCGGTGGTGATACACTCCAAGGCAATATGCACTGAAAAAACAGGGATCGAAATGGAGTCTCTGCTGGCTTCTGCAGTTGCAGCCATGACAATATACGATATGTGCAAGGGAGTTGATTCGAACATCAGAATCGAAAATGTCCGTCTCGTACGGAAAACGAAGGAAGAGGCAGCATGAACGGCCGCGTAGTCTCGGTGAATATCTCCCACGCCAAAGGCACGGCTAAGGAACCTGTGCCTGGGATCGAAATAGATGAGTTAGGTGTTGTTGGAGATGCGCACGCAGGCCATTGGTCTCGTCAAGTCAGCATTCTTTCCAACGAATCCATAAAGCATTTTGCCGATCTGACAAAACACCCGCTCCGGCCGGGATCCTTCGCCGAAAACATAACCACTGAAGGAATCAACATCGAACAGATAGCCCCTCTTGACACCATAATCGTTGGAAACGCTCGTCTACAGGTTGTTCAAATAGGAAAAGAATGCCACGGCGGCGACTGCGCAATTTTCAGAAACGTCGGAAAATGTATTATGCCACAAACAGGAGTGTTCTGCAGAGTAATCAAAGGCGGAACTGTCAAACCTGGCGACTCTGTCCAATGCTTGCTTAGGCCTCTTCGTATAAGAATCGTCACAGTAAGCGACAGGGCAAGCCGCGGCATTTACGAAGACAAGACCGGTCCTGCCATCAACGAAATGCTTCAGCGCCATTTTCATAGTCGGAGATGGCACACCGAATTCTCGAGCGCCGTCATTCCTGACGAAGCCAAGTTGATAAAAGCCTCTCTTGAAGAATTTCATCGAGTCGACGGCGATGTCATGTTTATTGCCGGCGGCACTGGCATAGGCCCAAGAGATGTCACTCCTGAAGTTGTCTCCGAGTTCTGCCACCGGCTTATCCCAGGAATAGTTGATTATGTGAGACTGAAGTCTGCGGATAAATTTCCGAACGCGCTGCTTAGCAGGTCAATCGCCGGCGCCAGGGATACGACACTCGTATTTGCTCTTCCGGGGAGTCCAAACGCCACACGGGATTACTTGACGTGTATCCTCTCAATTTTGGAGCATGCGATCCTGATGCTGCACGGCGTTGACGCCCACTGAAACGTACCTCGTATCCCCACCCCACGCATCGCATGCTTGACCGGAGCGGAGAACCAGTGTAAACGACGCATCCCAAAAGGGAGAGTTTCTATGCCGGTCAATCGCCATATAGACGCGTTCATGAGACGATTCAGTCACGAAGGGCTCACATTCGATGACGTCACACTTGTGACACGTTATGCCGATTTCCTGCCAACCGAAACCGACATCTCAACAAGACTTACAACTCGAATACCGCTCCGGATTCCGTTTGTCAGCGCGGCAATGGATACCGTTACCGAAAAGGAAATGGCCATAGCCATGGCCCTCATCGGCGGCATCGGCATTATACACAAGAACCTCCCTGCGGAAGTCCAGGCAAAACAAGTTGGCGCAGTAAAACACCATCTCCACGGTTTGATTATGGACCCTATTGTCTTCAGGATCACCGACACTCTCGAAACCGTGCGGAGGAAAAAAGAGCAAAAGGGCTATGGTTTCAGCGGTTTTCCAATAGTTGACGAAGCCGGCATGCTTGTCGGAATACTCACGGCAACCGACATCAAATACGCGCCAAGTCCCAATGCGCCTGTGCGGGATGTTATGACCCGCGACGTCGTCACTGCGCCGCCTGGCACAACACTGAAACAGGCATACGAAATAATGAGGAAGCATAAAATAGGCAAGCTGCCGCTGGTGAAGAAAGGCAGGCTGGTGGGGCTATACAGCTTCACAGATGTCAAGGACCTGGTTGAAAACGTGAAGCCCCTCTACAACAGGGATTCAAAGTTCCGGCTGCGCGTCGGTGCGGCCGTTGGCACAAACGACGAGCAGCGGGTTGAACAGTTAGCTGGTGAGGAGGTTGACCTTATCGTGGTTGACAGCGCGCACGGCCACTCCAAAGGCGTGCTGTCCATGATAAAATGGATCCGTTCTCATTATCCTGATATTGACGTGGTCGGAGGCAACGTCGCAACCGGCGAAGGCGCCATGGCGCTTCGCAAGGCAGGCGCCCATGCAGTTAAAGTCGGCATCGGCCCAGGCTCCATATGTACAACACGGGTCGTGTGTGGAGTCGGCATACCACAGGTTACCGCAGTTTATGAGGCTGCAAAAGCCCTGAAAGGATCAGTTCCCGTTATCGCTGACGGAGGTATCAGACACTCTGGCGACGTTCCCAAGGCAATAGCCGCCGGCGCTGACTCCGTCATGCTGGGAGCAGTTCTGGCCGGCACTGAGGAAAGCCCAGGCGAAAAAATCATCCACGAAGGCCGGCAGTACGTAATGTACCGAGGCATGGGAAGTCTTGCCGCCATGAAGGAAGCGTTTGGCAGCAGAGAAAGGTATGGACAGGACCTTGTGAAATTGGAAGATCTGGTGCCACAGGGAGTAGAGGGAATCGTGCCATACGCCGGCACGGTCGAAAAGGTCATGACGCAGTATGCGGGCGGCCTAAGATCAGCGCTCGGCTATTGTGGCTGTAGAAATCTCAAAGAACTTCAGGCAAATGCCAAGTTCTGCAGGGTCAGCCTGGCCGGAGTTACCGAGGCACATCCCCACGACGTCAAGATCATGAAGGAGGCTCCGAACTATCGTCGCTGACCAAGCGCGGACTTCTGGAGATCAAAATGCGCCGAAGAATATGCTTGTGAATGTTACTATCGGTGCGGTCTCCCTGTAGTCGTCTATCGTAGCCCTGACTTCGTTTACCGCCTTCTTCACATCTTCGTATAGATCATCTTCCTTCAGCAGCTTGCCGATTGTGCCCTTTCCATCCTCTAGCTCAGCGGCAGTTCGCTTAAAGGAAGCAGCAGCAGCCGCAAAATCATTGTAAAGAGAATCGTCTGGTGAAAGCAGCCTGCCAAGCGTCCCTTCGCCTCGGTTAAGCCTTTCCACGATATCCCTGACTGAAGTCACAGCCGCCACAGCATTGGAATACAGCGTGTCATCCGAAGAAAGCAGCTTGCCAATCGTCCCTTCCCCGCTGTTAGCCCGGGCCACCACTTCTCGCAGCCCAGCCGCAATCTCCTGCACGTTGCTTACCACGCCTCCAGATGTCAGAGCTCTTCGCACGGTATTGACCACCTCCGCTGCGTCAGCCATCAGGTCATAAGGCCTTTCTCCGCGAAAAACCGTGTTGACAGGGAGTTTCAAGCCGCTGGGAGGTCCTTCATCCACCTGGAGATAGCGCCCGCCAAGGATCGAGGTGGAGACAATTGTAATCCGGTATCCCTCCCGAAGATCCAGTGGCTGCTCGAGACTCGCGACAACATGTACTCCATCCTCACGAAGAGCCAATGTCTTAACCTTGCCCACCACCATTCCTCGAACAACAACATTGTCCCCGTCCCTCAAACCCATCACGTCTTCAAAAACAACCTCCAACGTATATTTCTGTCCGAAAAATTTCTCGCGGGACAGAATGATGGTGAAGTATCCGAGACCCAGAAAAACCATCACCACAAACGCCCCCACCACAACCTCCATCCTCAACTCGTTGCTGAACGGAGTCCTTCTCATTGCTCATTCCTTTCCCACGGCCCGCGCTTGGAAATATACTGCGACTCCAGAAATGCCACCACCTCCGGAACGCCTGATTTCACAAAATCTTCCGGTTTTGCCAATTCCACAATTCGCCCGCCGTGTAGCATCGCGATTCTGGTGCCGATTGCCAGGGCGCTGTGAAGATCATGCGTCACAACCACGCTCGTCACGCCTAGATTGCGGCGGAGGCTGTCTATCAATGCGTCAATTGTGCGTGACGTCACCGGATCCAGACCCGACGTCGGCTCGTCATACAGCACAATTTCGGGATTCTGCACAATGGCCCTTGCCAGGCCGGCGCGCTTGCGCATCCCGCCTGATATATCGGCAGGATATTTACTGGCGTCATTTTCGAGCCCCACAAGACGCAGCGTCTCGCAGACGCGCTCCTCAATTTGTTCCTCCGTCATGTCTGTCTTTTCCCTGAGCGGAAGAGCCACATTCTCGAACACATCCAGCCAAGCCAGCAGCGCGCCGCCCTGAAAAAGATACCCGAACCTGCTTCTGATGCTTTCCAGCACACTTCCCCGCGCTTCGCTAACGCACTCCCCACCCACCATCACACGGCCCCTGTCAGGAGTGAGCAGCCTCACCATGTGTTTCAGTGTGACGCTTTTCCCTACGCCGGAAGGACCGACTATCACAAACGTCTCCCCTTTCTCGATCGTCATATCAAGCCGGTCCAGCACGACTTTTCCGCCCAGCACTTTCGACACATTTTGGAACTCGATTATCATACGTAGAACAGCCTTGTGACAAAGTAGCCCACCACGAGCATGAGAAGAAATGATGTAATCACCGAACGCCTCGTCGCCATGCCAACTCCAACAGCCCCGTGCGTAGTTGCAAATCCTTCGTGGCACGCCACCGTGGTTATGATCATTCCAAAAAGCAGTGCCTTGAAAAGGCCCACATATAGGTCCTTATTCTCGGCAAAACGCGTTGCATTTTCTATGTAGGCAGTCCAGGACACGCCAAGCTGAGTGGCGCCGACCAGGCCGCCGCCAAGCACTCCCATTATGCACGTGTAGAACGAAAGCACAGGCGTCATGACCATCATGGCCACCAGCCTCGGCATGACAAGAAAACGGATCGGATCTATCGACATTATCTCCAGCGCCGCCACCTCCTCGGAAATTGTCATCGTGCCAAGCTGCGCAGCCATGGCCGAACCCACACAGGCGGCAAGTATGAGCCCAGTCATGAACGGCCCCATCTCCCTCAGCATAGAAACCATCACCGCAGTGCCTATGTGCACCTCCTGGTTGAAACGCCGTAGCTCTATGCCGGTCTGCAAGGCAAGTATCATCCCCGTAAACACCGCCACAATTGTGATTACCCCCAGGCTCTTTATGCCGGCGGTAAACATCTGAACAATTATCTCAGCCCTGGCGCGCCGCCTGATGACGTGCCTGATGGCCCAGAGGGCCTGAACAAGAAGAAGCACCGCCCGCCCGACCTCCCGACAGTACAGAAGCAACTCCCGGCCAATCTCGCCGAACTTGTTAACTGGCGGGGCAAAATGCTCTGGTTCCCGCGTGATCATTCAGATCTCCCTTGGCCACCCAGCCTCAAGAAATACCC
>CALETX010000386.1 GCA_937920455.1 uncultured bacterium | reverse complement strand
TGGGAGATACCGGACCGTGCGGGCCATGCTCAGAGATAATCATCGATCAAGGTCCTGAGGTCGGGTGCGGCAAACCTAGTTGCAAGGTGGGCTGCGAGTGCGATCGGTATCTGGAACTTTGGAATCTTGTCTTCATGCAGTTTAGCCGCGACGTGCACGGTTCTGTAACACCGCTGCCTCAGCCGAGTATTGATACGGGCATGGGGCTAGAACGGATCACAGCAGTATTGCAAAACGTGAAAAGCAACTATGACACCGACCTCTTCAGACCACTCATCGCTTTTGTCGAAAAGCTATCGGCAAAGCGGTACGGTGAGGACTATGAACAGGATGTGTCGATGCGTATCATCGCAGACCACGGCCGTGCCGCAGCGTTTCTGGTAGCAGACGGTGTGCTGCCTTCAAACGAGGGCAGAGGCTACGTATTGCGCCGTATCATACGGCGTGCCGCGCGCCGTGCACGGATGCTCGGCATGGAAAAACCCGTGCTCCACGAAACGGTGAAGCTTGTTGCCCACCAGATGCACGACGCCTATCCCGAGCTGCAGCGCTCGATCGACTATATCGCACAGGTAGTGCTGAACGAAGAACAGACGTTTGCTGCAACGCTGTCTTCAGGGATGAGAATCCTTGAAGAAGAAATGGACAGCCTTGCCTCCCGTGGTCTTGCGGTGATCCCAGGTTCGGTAGCCTTCAAACTCTACGATACCTATTGATTTCCGCTTGACCTAACTGCTGATATCGCTCAAGAGCGCGGTATGACTATTGACCAGGTAGGGTTTGACAAGGCTATGCAGGAGCAGCGCAGACGCGCACGTCAGGCATGGAAAGGATCGGGAGAGGAAACTATAGAGGCTATTTACAAAAGGATTGTGCAGGACGGTGTTCGCGTCACATTTGTGGGCTATGATCGGCTCAGTCATTCTTCGACTGTCCTCAGACTTATTTGTGACAGCACTCTATGTGATTGTGCCAATGAGGGAGAAGACGTCGAAATCATTGTTTCCGAAACACCTTTTTACGGCGAATCCGGCGGCCAGGTCGGCGATGCTGGAACCATGTCTGGGAAGGGTTTCACTGTTTCTGTAACCGACACTCAGAAGGTGCTGCCAGAGCTTATTGTGCATCGAGGTAGGGTTGTAAGTGGAACGATCAGAACGGGGGTTACGGCTTGTTTGGAGGTGATTGAATCGCGGCGTAGGGCAACGGCATGCAATCATACGGCAACTCATATCTTGCATGCGGTTCTGCGGCAACGTTTGGGAAACCATGTCAAACAGGCAGGCTCATTGGTAGCTTCGGATCGTCTTCGTTTCGACTTCACTCATTTTGCTCCGCTCACTGCCGAGGAACTTGATGTAATCGAACAAGAGGTCAACCGCCACATTCAAGCAAATACGTTACTATCAATTCAAGAACTAGACCATGAAGAGGCTATCAAAAAGGGTGCGATCGCCCTGTTTGGGGAAAAATACGGTGAACGCGTGAGAGTTGTGAGCATCCCCAGCCTGAGTATGGAACTATGCGGCGGCACTCACTGCCGGGCAACTGGTGAGATAGGGTTCTTCAAGATTCTCAGTGAAGGAGCTGTCGCTGCGGGGGTCAGACGTATCGAGGCTATTACGGGTGCCGCAGCATGCTGTTTTGTCCAGGAGCAAAGCAGAACACTTGCCCGGCTTGCCGACATGTTCAAAACAGAGCCTGCAGGGCTTGTTGAGAAAACAGCTCGCCTTCTTGCAGAGCATAAAAACCTTGAGAAAGAGGTTGAACGGCTCAAAGCAAAGATCCGTACCCATGAAGCGGCCGTACTTTTGGATAAAGCACGTGACATTGCAGGCGTGAAGGTCCTTTGCACCCGCGTGCAGGAACATGATCCCAAATCACTGCGGAGTTGGGGTGATAAGATCCGTGACAGGATGGGATCTGGCATTATTGTATTCGGGAGCACAGGCCCTGCCAGTGCAAGTCTTCTTGTCATGGTGACAAAGGATCTGACAGGCAGGTTTTCCGCACGGAAGATCATCGACCGTATCGCGCCCCTCGTGAACGGGAAAGGCGGTGGAAGGGACGATCTGGCACAGGCAGGAGGAAGCGGTGTGGACGGATTGGATGCAGCACTCAAACATGCGCAACAGGTGATTGCTGAGATGGCCACCCAGGCCTGAGACACACGGCTGCCACAACACAATTATTGTCGGTTCTGTGCGGTATTAATTGTTGAGGAGTGAGCGCCGAGTCGTTCTCTAGCCTGCTGGGCATAGCTGCTTTCGGGATAGGTTTTTACAAGATACTCCAAGATCTTTTTGCCTCGTAGGTCATCACCCGATTTGATCGTCGCTTCGGCAATGGAGAAGATAACTTTATCTTGTTGGATATGGTTGGGGTAGCGTTTTAGAGCCCTGTTGAAGCGCTCGATGGCACCCTTGTAGTTTTTTGTGCGTAAATAGAAACTTCCGACAAAAAATTCATGTTCAGCAAGGCGTTTTTTCACTTCGGCGATCTTGCATAGTGCAAGACCGGCATAGGAACTGCGTGGATACAAATCCACGAGTTGCTGAAATTGCTCAAGTGCTGCTTCGGCGAATGTTTGATCACGGTCGCAAGAAAGAATCTGCTGATAATGGCACATGCCGGTCATGTAAATGCTGTAGGGGACCTGCGGATTTGAGGGGTGAAGACGCCTGAAATTTTCGAAATAGTGGGCTGCCTCGACAAACTGGTCCTGATGGTAGTGGGCCTCGCCAAGCCTCAATTCCGCAATTACCGCATAGGGGCTTAGCGGAAATTTTTCGCGGAGTTCTTCAAAGGCAGGTATGGCTTCAAAGTAATTGCGGGATTTGAAGAGCGTCAGGGCCTTTTCATAATAATAAGCGTCGTCCTGTGCGGTTTT
>CALETX010000385.1 GCA_937920455.1 uncultured bacterium | reverse complement strand
CATTCGCTCCCAGATCGAGCGGCGTGTGTTACTTTTGATGACGGATTCAAGACGGTTATGACAAACGCCCTGCCGATTCTCAAGAAGCTTGAGATTCCCGCAACATTGTTTGTCTCGACGAGTCTGCTGGAGACGGGACTGCCTCCGTGGCCTGAAATTGTTTATCTGGCCGTGGCTTCGACCAAAGCGAGAGAAGCCCGACTGGATGGACAAAAGTTTGAGTTGAACACCATGGATGATAGGAATATCGCATGTCAGAAGATACTTCGCGTCCTGAAATCTCTCCCCCCTGAGCAGAAAGACATGCACCTGAAAGAACTGTTGAAATGTCTTCAGGTTTCCGGGGACGACATAGTTCGCAATTCTCCTTTTGAGACTGTTAGATGGTCTGATCTCGAATCTCTAGTGCGTACTAATATCATTGAAATCGGCTCGCATGGGCATACTCATGAGATGCTTACCCTTTATCAGCCGACATTTCAGGAGGAAAGTATTGCTCGCTCTCGCAAGTTGTTGCTGGACCATCTTGGGCGGTGCGATTTATTTGCGTATCCGTTTGGTGACTACTCGGCAAAACTGCAATATTATGTTCATTCAGCGGGCTTTGAAGGTGCAGTTACTACTGTTCGAGCGCTTGTGAGGCCTAAGCAAAATGATATCTATGCGCTTCCAAGAGTTGGAATAGGGGCGGGGGACGAGCTAGAACGATTTGAACGGCGGCTATGGGGCTTCTGAAGCCAGCAAAATTGCCGGCTGTGGACATAGATATCCTTCGCAGCCAGGATGAGATAATGCAGTTATCTGATGACTGGCATCAGCTCTGGGTAAAGTCGCCGAGGAGAGAAGTTTTCACAACTTATGCATGGGCACAGGCTTATCTTAAATCGAGAAGCGGTTCATGTGATTTGGCCGCAGTCGTGTGCCGGCGAAGGGGCGGTCGCGTTGGTGCTATTCTTCCTTTGGAAGGTATTGGAAACGAATGGCGTCTGCTTGGCTCGGAAACAGGCGACTATGCTGACATGCTAGCGGAACCAGATATTTCAACAGAAGAGATGTCTGCCATCCTTGAGGCGGCACTGTCATTTTCTCAGTCGCGGCCGAAGTGCAAATTCAAAAAACTTTCAGAATTGTCACTTCTAAGAAAATCGTTGATTAGTTTGAGAGAAAAAAAGGTCAAGCCCGGATATTTGCTGTTATTACCTGATCACGTGTGCCCGGCAGTAGTAAAAATGAGGGGGGACGAATTTTTTCGGCTCTCCCAGAAAAAAATATTAACACGATGTGACAAAAAGATGTCACGCAAGGGAGCGGTGGCTTTCGGTCACATAGAAGAGGCAGATCTTATCAGAGAGAAACTTGATAGATTTTTCGAAATGCATCAGACGCGATGCGCTTCTCTAGGGAATAGAAAATCGCTGTTCTCAGAACGCGCCACGAGAGACTTTTTCAGAAACCTGGTTGATAATTTCCCTGCAAACTCGGTTCTCAGATTTGCAGAGCTTACGCTAGATGGGCAACCAATAGCTTATCATTTTGGCTTCGAACTGGATAGACGGTTTATGTGGTATGTGCCGACATTCGACATCAGATTCAAGGAGTACTGGCCAGGTTTTGTGGCAATCAGACGACTTTTCGAATATGCGCAAGCGAGGAACATTAACGAGTTCGACTTTACGATTGGAGATGAGCATTACAAAAGCCTTTTTGCCAACTGTCGCCGTCAAAATGTGAGCTGCATGCTTTTCCGAAGAAGTGCGGAGGGCATGGCATGGTATGGCAAAGAAATAATGAGAATCGTCTTGAACCTCATAAGAACGCTTCGCCTTGCGAAAGGGGGCGCTCGTTGAAGATCATAGCGGTGGTGGGGACGCGGCCTGAAGCCATAAAGATGGCCCCGGTTATAGTGGCTCTGCGTTCCCGGGGAGCGCGAGTGCTCGTGTGCAGCACTGGCCAGCATAGTCAGATGGTGGAGGCGGCACTTCGTCTTTTCGGGATAAAGCCGGATATAAAGTTTCGTGTAATGAGAAAAGGGCAAGCTATTTCTGACACTGCCTGTCTTATCATCAGAAGGCTCGGACATCTTCTGAGGCAACATCCTCTATCCATGGTAGTGGCCCAGGGAGACACCACGACAACTTTAGCGGCTGCGGTTTGTTCTTTCTATAACAGGACTCCTTTTGCGCACGTTGAGGCTGGATTGCGATCTCATGATGTCAAGCAGCCATTTCCCGAGGAATTCAACAGGCGCTGTGCTGACATCGCTGCGGACCTGTTGTTTGCCCCCACCGATCTCAACAGGCGTGCTCTTCTGGCGGAAGGCATTGATGATGCCAAGATTCATGTAACCGGCAATACGATCGTTGATGCACTCCTACGCATATCCCAACTGGACTACAAATTTGGAAATGGCCCGCTCGCTCCTCTCCAGAACCATGAGAAAATCGTCATTGTCACAAGCCACAGAAGAGAAAACATAGGTGAACCTCTTCGTAATATATGCAAAGCAGTTTGTTGTCTTGCAGCCGAATGGAGTAACGAGAATGTTGCATTTGTATGGCCAGTGCATCCTAATCCGATGGTCAAGAAAACTGTTGTGTCGCATTTATCAAAGTGCCCTAACGTATATTTGTTGCCCCCGCTGGATTATCTAACTTTCGTGCACCTGCTGAAGAGAAGCAGGTTGGTATTAACTGATTCCGGTGGCATTCAAGAAGAAGCGCCGACTTTTGGCGTGCCGGTACTGATTTTACGCAGTAAGACCGAAAGAATAGAAGGCATAAAATGTGGCTCTGCGCGCATCATTGGGACGCGCCAATTTGACATCGTCAAAGAAGCGAGAAAATATCTGTCGGCGAGGAATAGTCAACAGTTGAGCAAGACTCGGCCAAATCCATACGGAGATGGTAAGGCTGGCATAAGAATCGCAACGATAATCAAGCAGACCCTTGAGCGTTGGGACAGATAGACCAAGGATATCGTACCTGATCTACAGGGAAGGGTTGAATTCTGTATTCTTTTCCCAAATGGCTGTCCCAGCGATGCTTGTCGCCGAACGAGGGTGGAAGAGCCGCATTATAGCCTTTGCCAGTGTTGGTGAATTCTTTCGTTCCTGGCATAGATCAGCATGGCGGTCCTTAGCGAGGCGAGTTACTGTTCCGTTGATCAGGCTTCCTTCGCCGCCGGCTCGCTATCGTAATGCATGGAACGATTCGCTGGTTCTTGACCTTTTCCTTAGGCTGAGCAGATCGAAATCTCCTTCTCTAATAGATGCCGGAGGGACTTTTGCAGCTTCGGTTGCCATGGGTTCTGAATTAGCTATGACTCGTGCAAAAATGATTTTTCACATGTACGGCCTGACTCATGAAGAGGCGGTAATGGGCGTAGCAGGAGAGTGGTCAGACACTGTCAGTGAGGAATACGAGATGCTAAAGAGACTGATGATCGCTTGTTGTCGAGGGTCGCATGCAATTGTCTGTGTGTCCGATGCAATGAAGGACTATGCTGTTGATTATCTCAGCGCGGATGCTTCCCGTGTGCATGTTATTCCCTGCTGCGTTGACACAAGACGTTTCGTACTGACAGATACAGACAGGAATGAGATTAGAACTCGGTTAGGACTTAGCAGCCGATTTGTTGTTGCATACTGCGGCAGTCATTCAGTCTGGGAAGCTCCGGCAATGGTTGTCCGCGCCTTGCGGACGCTTAAGGCCGTAGAGCCTGCAAGTTTTGGTCTCATCTTGACGACGAATCCTTCGCGATTTCAGAAGGATCTGGATGCTGCCGGCCTTACCTGCCAGGATGCACGTGCAATGTATGTTCCTTACGATGAGATCCCGACTTATCTTCAGGCGGCTGACATGGGTTTACTGCTCAGAGATCCATCTGTAGTGAACTCAACGGCTTCTCCTGTCAAATTTGGAGAATACATGGCATCTGGCTTGCCAGTTCTCATCAGCACTAATGTAGGAGATTTCTCCGATGCCGTACGTGAGAAGAGCCTTGGGCTTGTGATAGAGGGAGAAGTAGAAGCATCAGAGGACGCTATCCGGAATTTTCTTCACCATCTGAAGAACAGTTCAGACGCAATACGAAAAAGATGCAAAGATTTTGCAGCCGAGCGGCTTTCATGGCAATCGAATCTTCCGACTCTTGAGGCTATTTACTCGAATCTGATCGCGCACGTTTAAATGAACCCACTCTTGGCCAGGAAGATAGGCAGTCTCGCCATAATGTTTCAGAGGTATGGTTTTCTGGCAGTATGGGAACATGCTTTATACAAGATCACAGAACATTACTACGAGCGGACATTGGGGATCAGCACCAGTAAGGTGCGTTATCTCTCTGAGTTTGGCATCAGTGACAGGCGGCTTAGGGAATATAGGCCGGCGCCTCATTTTGTTATTACTCAGATTTTCCGACAACTGAAGGTGCGTTCTGGCTTTGACGTATTTGTGGATTTTGGTGCTGGAGCAGGCCGGGTTGTCGTAAGGGCAGCAACGTATGCCTTCAAGAGAGTCGAAGGAATCGAAATCGTACCGGAGCTGGCGCGAATAGCAGCAGAA
The DNA here is from genome assembly GCA_937920455.1 of uncultured bacterium. GTDB lineage: Bacteria > Verrucomicrobiota > Kiritimatiellia > UBA8416 > CALETX01 > CALETX01. Next base: position 263 of record CALETX010000385.1, on the reverse strand, counting down.
AACATTGAGACAGCCAGAGACCGTCTGGAATGTTCGGATGTTGTCATAAGGCAATGTGATGCGCGTCGGTATAGTATACCTTCAGATTCCACTTTGTTCTTTCTCAATAATCCATTCGGAAGCGACGTGTTGCACGACGTGCTGGATAGTGTTGTTTCTTCCATAAGAGCAGTGCCCAGGAGTCATAAGATAGTTTATTTGAGGCCACCTGGCAGTGGCGAAGGCGAGATTGCTGAGAGAGGCGACCTGCGAAAGACGAGGAT
>CALETX010000384.1 GCA_937920455.1 uncultured bacterium | reverse complement strand
ATCCGTTTTTGGCACAAATCTGTGGTATAATGAGAATGTGTCGTTGACTCCTGAACCAGCGGCAGGTTGCTTTTTCCGCCAGTGGAGCGGGACGGGCTTGCCTGAAGGACAGTATCTGGCTTCTCCATTGAACCTTGTCATGGACAGACCGAGGAGTCTTCTGGCTGTGTTCGGCACCAACAGCGCGTCAACAACGCGGACGTGGTCGGGTAACGGGTCGTGGTTTACATTGGGCAACTGGAATCCATCTGATTTTCCGTATTCTGGAGATGATGTGATCATTGGCGCCGGCACATGCCTCGTATCCGAGCCGGTATCGGTGCATAGTCTCACTGTAAGCAACGCCACACTGATGTTCACGAATTGGAACTCAACTCTGACCGTAGGGGGGCATATGGCTGTCAGAACCGGCGGCGTTGTGACCGCTGGTGGACCATTTATTGAGACGCAGCCCTCGAACAATATCTCGATTGTCTGTTACTCGCTTGCTGTTGACGCAGGCGGCGCAATCCAGGCCAACGGCAAAGGTTATCGCGGGGGGTACACGTGGTATGACACGAGCATAGCGCAGTGGATAACGAATGACGCGGCCGGTCACGGACCGGGCGGTGGTCCTCCTGGTCCGCAGACTTATGGCGGCTCGCCTGCTGGGGGGCACGGCGGAAAAGGGGGCAGGTCGTGGTCAACCGCGGCGTATGGCGCGATCTACGGTTCTTCCAATGCGCCGGTCAATCCCGGAAGCGGGGGCGGATCTAATCTGGGCGGCTACGGCGGGCACGGCGGTGGAGCGATATGGATCGAAGCAAACAGGCATGTGACCGTGAACGGCATTATTTCGGCCTCGGGCACTGATAATTCTGGAGGCAACAACAGAGGAGGTGGTGGGGCAGGCGGCAGTATCTACATTCGATGCAGCAGGTTTGAGGGATCGGGATCGTTGCTCGCCAAGGGAGGATCAGGGCTTGGCGAAGGCGGCGGAGGTGGGGGAGGACGGATAGCGGTGTGGAGAATAAGGGATATTTTCACAGGATCAGCCTCCGTGACTAACGGCTTGGCGGGCTGGGGCTCGGATTATTACGGCGAGACTGGAACGATTGTCTGGGGTCAGCTGAGGCCTGGGGGGACAGTTTTTGTTGCTAGATGATTAGGCGTTGAAGGATGCTGGCCGGTGAGGGAAAGAATGCCAGTTGTTCTATAGGCAAACATGGGCGCTGCGGGGAGGGGTCACTCGGCGTTCGGATCAAACCACTGTTCCCATGTCGGAGCCAGATAACCAGGAACGCCATAGAGCGTCACATCGGCCCTGATATTCACATGTTTGGGCTGGAAATCTGCCGACAGGAAGCGTGTCGCGCTGCCGACTTCTGAGCGAATGAACCATATGCGGCCGCTCAATTGAGATGGAACGTTGATCGTCATTTCCCGGTCTGATCCGCCTCTCGCTTCCACACAGTCCATCATCCGGTCAGGGGCATGAACTTCGACTCGGAGAACATGATCTGGCTCAATTACAGCTACTGTCAGTCGGAAGGATTTAACGTCCGCAGGGACTTTGAAGAACCAGTGTCTGGCAATGCCGGTCTCGAGTTCAAAGCGGGATCCGCCGTCTGTGGTAGGCTTACCCTCGATTACGATCGGAACGGCCGGCTCCATCCATGGAAACCACCTTTGCGCCTCTATCTCGGCTTTGTATAAGCCTGGGCCCGCCGGCGGGATGGGCAACCTGCTGCTCAGATGGTGGCCGTAAACGTCTTGTTTTTCGGCGATGAGCTTGCTGTCGGGAGAGAAAACCTTATATTTCACCGGAAAACGAGCAGAATCGTCGGCAATGTATGTTACCACTCCCAGCTCTAGTGGCGCGTTCGATGGATTTGACCAAAAAATCCTCTGAACGCCACGCCACCCGTTGTAATCTTCATCGCCGAGGAATGGCACTGGGGTCCACAGATAATGATCGCGGCTGACTGGTTCGCCTTTTTCATTTTTTCTGTCGCGGAGTCTCACGGGCGAATCGTCGTAGAAAACAGTTTCCGCTCCTGTTCCGGTGGTTGGGTCGAACCATTGTTCAGGTGAAGGCGCCATGAACGGGGGCACGCCCTCGAGCAGTATTTGAAGGTCTGAGAAATTATGGCTGTCTCCGCCGGTTGCCCAGATGCTCCAGAAGCGTCCTGAAGCACCCTCGTCAACCTCAACATTAACTTCAACCGGCACTGGCAAGTTGGGAGAGCGCGTTTCAACATTGAGCGGCTTGCCCCCGTAAAGAGCTGTCACGCGCTGGCCGCGAGGGCTGATGATGAGCAGGCCGTAGTCTTCTCTGTGGCTCTGGAAGGGCTGGATTATGTGCTTTACTCGGAACGAATGTGTCCCTTTTGGCACAAAGAAATACCACCGTCTCGGCGCCATCACATGTAGCATGCATGTCTTGTACGGCCCCTCTTTCTGTTCCCAGTCGCCATTCGCAATCACCATTTGGGGAAGGGAGCACTCGATCCATGTCAGTCCGTAGCCCTGAGGTTTTAGGGAGAGCCTGTAAACACCCATCTTTCCGGCGGGAACTTGAAGCCGGCAGTTTTCATTGCTCATGGGGATGACGCCGGACGCGGCTTGGGAGTCGTCAGGCGCGATGATTGAAATCTGGTATTCGCCTTTATTTGCCCAGTCCGCAGGCCAGACGTGTCTGTGCACGGTGACTTCGAAAGCAGTCCCGGCAGGATTGTTGATGAAAATATCGGGTGTATGCACAAAAAAATGGCCGGCGTCGCCGATCCAGGATGCTGCTATTGTGATTGCAGCACTATTGAAGACGAGACCTGCAGCGAGGGACGAGAACGAGAGGAGAGAAACAAGACGTCCCTGGATTGTTGGAGGATATTGTGATTTCATCATCGGCATCTCCTGTTTTCTCACAAAATTTCAACTTCAAGCAGCAAGGCGGTCTCGCGCCAGTATAACACGCCATCTCATATATCAATTTCAAGTTTCAAGCAAGTGGACTTTCCCTATTTAAGCCTGGCAAGCATAGTTGGCGATTGGGAGAGGAAGGGTGCTGAGATGGTGAACGTTGGCGCCAGGCGCTGACTCGCTAGAGTAGCCGGGCAATGCCGCCTGCCTGTCCGTATACCGCCGAGAAATACGCCGCCGCCAGCACCAGCGCAACC